>JANQSR010000103.1 GCA_028279205.1 Simkania sp. | reverse complement strand
TTTCCTTTGATAAACTAGGAGACTTCTTGTATTTTTGAGGAAGGGGAGCCAATGAAAGCTGCCTTAAACCCAAATCAAGTGAAATAAAAAAATGACTTTTTTCCCCGAGCCGATCACACCTTCAAAAGGGCCTCAAAAAAGGGAGATCCGTGTCAATCCCGCCGAAGCGGATAAAAAGGGTAAGGATTCTTCTCTGTGGGATTTTCCCGAAAAAGACCGGAGTGTTTACTACGGCTCTTTTTTAGCCCTATTAAAGAGATATTTAGACCCTTTTTCAGAGGGTCAAATTCAAGAAGAGTTATACGCCGAAGATGTTTTGAGCTTGGATATTCGCTCTCTAAAAGCGCTTCTAGCCCAAGCTATGGAGATGGATCAGAGTCAAAGTGCCTCTTTTGCTCAATCTATTTCCAATGTTTGGAACACCCTTTTACACCACGTAAATTTGGCTGACCTGGGAAAAATCGCAACGCAAACAGACCTTTCTAAAGTGAAACTGATTTTGAAAGAGATCAGCAATCACCCTCCTCATGAGGAACAAAAATTGGGATTCTACCTGGCTGAACTCTCTTTCAAAGATTGGAGACCTTCCCCTTTTATGAAAATCATCCGACACCTTCATGATGACCATCAAACCCACAAAGAGAAGAGCCTTCTCCAAAGATGGTCTAACCTCCTCAACGAGAGTACAGGCTCTTAATGAAATATCAAGCCCTCAAAGGCACCTTTGACATTTTGCCACACGAGACAAAGGATCAAGATAGGTGGAAAGAGTCGTGCCGTTGGAGCTATCTGGAAACGAGTATGCGTCAGCTGGCCTCTGACTACGGTTATCTGGAGATCCGTACACCCATTTTTGAAAAGACCGAACTTTTCAACCGAGGAGTCGGCCAAGGTTCAGATATCATCTCTAAGGAGATGTACACGTTTGACGACAAAAAAGGGCGATCGATCTCCCTTAGACCTGAGGGCACCGCCTCCGTCATCCGCGCTTTTATTGAGAATGGATTAAAGCAGCTCGGCTCACCCCAAAAGTTTTTTTATATCGGCCCCTTTTTTCGTTACGAACGCCCTCAGGAGGGGCGCTTCAGACAGTTTCACCAGTTTGGTGTCGAAGCAATAGGGGATCCTTCCGCTGAGCAAGATCTAGAGGTGATCGACATGCTGTTTGAGCTCTTTCGCCGCCTTGGGCTAAAAAACCTTAAGCTCAAACTGAGCTCGCTGGGCAACGGAGAAACGCGGCGCATGTATAAAGAAAAGCTCCTTGCCTTTCTCAAACCCCATTTTCCCTCTTTATCTCCCGAAAGTCAGACCCGATTTGTCAAAAACCCCCTGCGGATTCTCGACTCAAAAGCCCCCGAAGAGCGGGCTCTTTTAGCGGATGCACCCAACATACTCGATCTGCTTGACACTGAGAGTCATGCCCATTTTCATGCGTTATGTCACCTGTTAGAGGAGCAAGAGATCCCTTTTACCATCGATCCAAAATTGGTGCGAGGACTCGATTATTACAATCAAACAGTCTTTGAGATAACCTCAGAGGTTTTGGGATCGCAAAATAGTGTTGGTGGAGGGGGGCGTTACAACCAACTCTCAGAGACGCTAGGGTCAGAAAGCTTCCCTTCTATCGGCTTTTCAGCAGGAATCGAAAGGATTCTTCAAACGATGGATAAGCAGGGCGTTTCCTTCCCATCTTCCCCCTCGCCTCTTGTCTGCTTCATTCCCTTGGGAGAGTGCGCAAAAAAAAGATGCCTTTCTATTTTGTATAAAATGCGTCACAATCGGGTGGCTGCAACCATTAACTTTGCAGAAAAAATGCAAAAAGCGCTGCAGAAGGCAGATGAATGGGGCGTGCGCTTTTGCGTCATCATCGGCGAGAAAGAGGAGTCAAAAGGGGTAGCTCAGGTTAAAAACATGCGCAAGCACCAAACAGGAGAGATCCCGATTGAAGAGCTCGCTCCCTTTCTCTTAAAACAGAATCGAAATCATTAAGGAGTAGATGTGACATTTGATTACAGAAGAACCCACTTTTGCCACGAGCTTAACCCCTCAAATGTCGGAGAAAACGTCACACTATCCGGATGGGTTCATCGTCGCCGTGACCACGGAGGGCTCATTTTCATCGATTTAAGAGATCGGTTCGGTCTGACGCAGATCATTTTTGATCCGAGCATTTGCCCCAAAACACATGAAAAAGCCTCTAGTTTGCGTCTGGAATGGGTCATCTCGATCAAGGGAAGAGTGCGCGGCCGGGGCGCTCATCTAATCAACCCCAAGCTAGCGACTGGTGAGATCGAAGTCGAAGTCAGAGAACTTGCTATCCTTTCAAAGGCCAAAACTCCCCCCTTTCATCTGCATAGCGATGGATTAGAGACTCAAGAGAATGTCCGCCTTAAATACCGCTACCTCGATATGCGAAGAGCTTTGATCACCAAAAATCTCTCGATCAGACACAAAGCGATGCACGAAACTCGAAATTTTTTCACCGATCAAGGGTTTTTAGAGATCACAACCCCCATGCTTGGACGCTCAACACCTGAAGGCGCAAGAGACTACCTCGTTCCTGCACGCATCTCTCCAGGTCACTTTTACGCCCTGCCCCAATCCCCCCAAATGTTCAAACAGCTGCTCATGATAGGGGGAATGGACCGTTATTTCCAAATTGCTACCTGCATGCGGGATGAAGATTTGCGTGCAGATCGACAACCCGAATTCACACAGTTGGATCTAGAGCTGAGCTTTTCTACGCCTGAAGATCTCAAGAAACTGATTCATCACTACCTCAAAACCCTCTTCAAAAGTTGTTTGGGGTTCGAAGTGCCCGATACCTTCCAAGAGCTTACCTACGCGGAATCTACAGAAAGGTATGGAACTGATCGCCCCGATTTACGCTTTGGAATGCCCCTGATCCGCCTCGACTCTTTAGCAAAAGAGTGCGGATTTTCCGTCTTCAAAGATCAGATCACTCAAGGAGGGGTTGTAAAGGGAATGTGCGTTAAAAAGGGGGCTGATATCTCTCGAAAGGAGATCGAGCGTTACACCACCTTTGTTGGAAAGTTTGGTCTTAGAGGGCTTGCTTGGATGAAACGGCAAGAAGGGGGTTTGCAATCAAACATTGTGAAGTTTTTCTCCGTCGATCACCTCAAAGAGATCGAAACATCGATGCAAGCAGAAGAGGGTGATCTTATCTTTTTTGCCGCTGGCGATCAGGCGAGTGTTAACCAATCGATGGATCATCTCCGTCGCTTGATCGCTCGTGAAAGAGGACTCATCGACCCAAATCGGTTTGAATTTCTCTGGGTTGTCGACTTTCCCCTATTCAAGTGGAACAGTGAAGAAAAACGGCTGGAGAGTCTGCACCACCCTTTCACAACGCCCCGTTTGGAGGATCTCGGCAAAATAGACTCTGACCCACTTCTTGTGCGCTCTCTTGCTTATGACATCGTCGTTAATGGATTTGAAATTGGGGGTGGATCTCAGAGGATCCATGATCCTGAACTGCAAGAGAAAATTTTTGAGCGACTCGGGATCAGTGAAGAGGAGCGCAGAGAGAAATTTGGATTTTTTATTGAAGCTCTTGAGTATGGAACGCCCCCTCACTTAGGGATTGCCCTCGGCTTTGATCGACTTGTCATGCTTTTAAGTCAGACAGAAAACATTCGGGATGTGATCGCCTTTCCAAAGACGCAAAAAGCTGCCGACTTGATGATGCAGTGCCCCTCTTCCGTAAAGACTAAACAACTCAGCGAACTCGGAATCCAAGCTAAACTCCCAGAAAAAAAAACCAGCTCTGTTGAGAAAGAGATGATATAAGAGCGTGTCAACTTTTCACGAAAAAAAATTGATGGAGTTCATCCGACACATAATGTACAGCTTGCCTATGGGTGGATCAAAAAAGGGGTAAGAAAAGAAATCCCATCAAATACTGGAAGATCCAGAGTTAACTTATCAGGGATGCTGGATATCATCTCTCATAAGATTCTTCTCAAGTTTCCCAAAAAAATTTCTTGTCACTCTGAGCCTCTCGTGAAAATTTTAAAGGTTTTTTGGTGTTAATAAATAGTTCAACTTCTGTATGATCT
>JANQSR010000027.1 GCA_028279205.1 Simkania sp. | reverse complement strand
TAGCTGGAATTTTGATGCTTCAACACATGTCTGGGCTGTCAGACGAGGAAGTAGTGATAGGCTGGGTACAAAACCCTTATTGGCAGTACTTTTGTGGATATGACTTTTTGGAGTGGAATTTCCCTTTAAACCCTTCATCATTATCAAGATGGAGGCGGCGTCTAGGAAAAGAGGGTCTCGAAAAAATTCTCCAGGTTACCTTGCGACTTGCCCTCGATTTAGAAATTGTCAAAGAAGAAAGTTTCAAAAGTGTTATTGTCGATACGATGAGCTTATCTCGGCTTAAGATACGTCTTGATGAGGAGTGAAAAAATTGGGTTTTTTTGCATGGAAAGTAGGGCTTTAAGGGAAGTTTTTTGTCTGTTTTGGGGTGTTTTTTATACCTAAAAAGGGCAGGAATTTTTTTTAAATTTTTCCTCCCTTATCTTCAAGCCGCTCCATAATGCTTACGGAGTCAGTATTTCTGGCGTTTGTGTGAAATGGCAGAAAATCCTTATGAACCAGTTCCGAGGCATGGGCTATGAAAGGGCATAGCATATCAATACAACCAGTTTTCATGAGCAAGAGGAAACTGGCGCAGCTGTTCCCTAAATATTCGCCAATTTGGCATCATACGGTTCATATGAAAGAGAAAGTTATCGTTATGCGTGCGTTCGAGAAAATGAACCATCTCATGAACAACGACGTATTCAAGGCAATTGATCGGCTTTTTAATAAGCTCCAGGTTAAGCCATATTCTCCTATGGAGCGGGTTACAGCTTCCCCACTTTGTCTTCATCCTTTTGATCCCGAAAGATTCCACCTGTAAACCCGTTTTGACCTCCCACTTTCTAACAACGCCTGGAAGAATTCTTTTCATTTCTTTGCGGTACCATTCTTTAAGCAGCTCTTTGCACCCCTCCAAACTAGTCGCTTTATTGATATTCAGTGCTAACGTTTTTCTACCGCGGATTTCAATAAAGGGGTGTTTTGAAGTATAAACAACGTCTAACAGATATTTGCAGCCGAGATAGTAGTGACTCTCCCCACTAACGAACTCGCACACGCTTTGCCTTGGTTGATCTTCAAAAGATTTTATCTGCCGCTCGATCCAGTCAAATTTCGAGACAACAGCAAGCCTGACAGCCTCATCGTCAATAAACTCTGGAACGGAAACCCTAACAGATCCATTGGGTGGGTATACTGCCAAGTGAATGTTTTTGATCCTCTTTCGGACAATCCTCACAGGCAATCCATTTACGGTAATGATGCTTTCACTTGTAGTCATTTTGAGTTTTCACCAATTTAAGTATTTCTTCTGGGTCATAACGAGTCTCAGAACGGGATTCTAGGAAATCACTGATCTTCTCCTTTAGTTCCCTTTCTTTCACCTGATTCCCTTGCCAGCCAGCTCTTTTGCTCTTGATAATTGTTTTATCTATCCCAAGAGCAAGCTCTTCATTTTTTCCGAGATTATCGTATAGTGCCCTTTTGCCTGGAGAGTCCAAAGATTGGGGATAGGATCCGTTTTCCTCTCGATTTAAGGCCTTGCGAGCCAAATTTTGAAGCTTTTCCAAGTAAGATCTATGTCCAAGAAAATCTTTTCTGCGCTTCTCAATAAGCTCATCGAGTAGTTTAGACAGCTCCTTGTAATACTTAGGGTTAGTTGGTTGCTCGTCGATGATCAACTTTCGAATGTTGTTCTCAATGGTTGCAGCCACGGCTTTCTCTCTGTTACGAATCCCCTCAGGCAAAACCTCAATTGCTTTCTGTTTATCCTCCGCAAAGAGCTGGGTCAGATCCAGATTATCATAATCTGATATTTTTTGGCTTTCTCCTGCTTCGATATATGTGTCTATAAGGTGGCGCATTCCTGGCTCGTCAACTTTCGGATCTTTGTCTTTGTAATCACGGCTGGCGACCTTGATCTCTTTCCGGACAATCCCGTAATGACGAACCTCATCTTTGATTGTTTTAATCTCTTCTGGAGAGTACCCAGCCTCGGGCATATCGTTAGCCAAATTGGCATAGGCACGGATGAAAGAACCGCTCTTCTTGTACAGGTCAAGCCTACGCGGCTCAGTTCGTTTCAAGGCATTTTCATCAGAGTTATCCCCACAAAAATATTTGATATAAGCGAAACTATCTTTTGGCGAAGGCACACCTTCGCAACAAGTCTTTATTTCTTTACGTGTTTGATCCAAACATTCACCTGCTTTTATCAAATGATCATTGAGAAACCCTTTGATATCTTCTTCATCATATCCATCGAAACCGCCAGAGGTGAAGTCGTTCATCGCACTTTTTAGGGAATTAAATAAGTCTGTGTAATCAACGATATAACCACACTCTTTATCATTATCCAATCGGTTTACACGGCAAACAGCTTGGAAAAGAGAGTGATCTTGCATCTTTTTATCGACGATGTAAAGATAGGTTAACGAGGGCGCATCGAACCCTGTTAGTAATTTATCAACGACGATGAGCAGTCGCATTTCGTCTGGTTTTTTAACAAATTTTTCTATCGCTTTTTTTTCAAATTCCTCTCCGCGGTTAACAACTCGGTCTCCTTGCTCATTAAAGAAGTCACAGAGCATTTTTTTGTAAATATTATCACTTTCCCCAGTTTCAGTATCTCCACGAGATGGTCGGTGAGAAGAGATAACAGCGCACTTGCCAAAAAGGTCTGTCCGACAAAAAAGCTCGTAAAATCTAAATGCATTATGAATGCCACGTGCAACCAACATGGCATTACCACGCCCATCAGCAAGTCGATCTTTTGTCTCCATATCGAATAAGATATCAGCAACAATTTTTCCTAGTCGCGTCCTAGCGCTCAAGAGATTTTCCATCGTTGCCCATTTTTTCTTTAGCTTTGCACGGGCCGCTTCATTAAGCCCTCTTGTCTTCTTTGCAAACCAATTATCCATCTCTTCATGCGAAGTGATTTTTTGATCAACGTGTCGTGATTCGTATCTCAACTCGAGTACAACGCCATCTTCAACTGCTTTGTCATAGTTGTAGATATGAATGTAAGACCCAAAGATCTCACGGCTTGTTCGCTTTTCACTTTTGAGTATCGGTGTCCCTGTAAAACCGATGAAAGGGGCCTTTGGTATGGTCTTTTTCATGAAAGCATGTAGTTTCCCCGATTGAGTGCGGTGGCACTCATCTACAAATAGGTAAATATTCCCCTTCGCGCTAAAGTTGGAGGGCATCCCTTTTTGAATTTCTTTTAAAAACTTATCTTCATCTGAGGAACCGAACTTGTGAATCAAAGAACAGATGACCGATTCAGTCGTGGCATTGAGAGTCTCCATAAGATCCGCACCGCTCTTGGCACGATAAACACTCTCATCTACGGCAAAATAGATCTTCTCTATCTGCCCATCGAGCTCCTTGCGATCAGTGATGATGAGAACGCGAGAGTTTGTAACATTTTCACGTATCCACCTGGTTAGCCAAACCATAGTCAGGCTTTTGCCAGAGCCTTGCGTGTGCCAAATAATGCCTCCCTGACGTTTAAGAATGTGATCCTCGGCTTTTTTTACACCAAAATACTGGTTGTGACGGCATATCTTTTTTACACCTCTATCAAAAACGATAAAGTTGTGAATCAGATCGAGCAGACGATTTTTTTCACACAGAAGGGATAGGTGACGGTCTAGTTTCGACTTGCCAAAGCCGCCCTCCTCATTCCATTCGAGGTAATATTTCTCTTTGGTTCCAATCATCCCATAGCGTAACCCTTGCGTGTCATTGCCAGCCATGACCAGCTGCATTGTGGTAAAAAAAGAGCCAATACAACCCTTTTGTTGATTTTTCAAGTTCTGCCTTATGCCTTCGGCTAGATCAGTAGTAGATCTTTTTAGCTCAATCACACCGATGGCGATTCCGTTGAGATAGAGCACAAGGTCTGGGCGTTTTGTACTTTCGCCTCTGACAGTGACCTCTTCTGCAATCGCAAAATCATTCTCTTCTATCTCTTTCCAGTTGATCAGCCAGACAGTTTGGTTTTGCTTGTCTACATCCTCCTTGACCTTGACACCATAGCGAAGCAGGCTATAAACAGCCTTGTTGGCCTCATAGAAGTCCCCGTCTTCCGATGCCGCTTTTTTCAATTCTCGTAAAGCACGCTCAATAAGTTTATCGCTATAACCTCTTTTTTGCAGAAATTGCTTTAGCCGTTCTGTCTCGATATTACCGTTTTCTTTCTCTCTCCAATTACCCAGATATGTGTATCCGAGTTGATCTGTAAACAGCTTGACAATACGTTTTTGGGTAACGCTCTCTTTGACCCCAACTTCCCCCATCATTTTTAATGATTCCCTCCTTCTCTATAAAAAAGCCTATTCTGGTGATTTAAGTGCCTTTTTTTGCTGCAAGGCAATACGACGCTCAAGCTTCTTGAGATCCTCTGCGGGCGATAAGGCTTCTGGACGAATCCCCCGTTCAATCAAAATTTTACGAACTGCCTGATTATTTCCGACATGTTCGTCCGATATTTTTCCCTCAGTGCGCATATTCTTTTCACGTGAATTGTGGATGGTAATTTCAGTGGCAAAATCTTTTGCTTTTAGAATAATCGTCGGTGAAAAGTCGGCTAAAGGACGATTATCGGGCACCTTCCATTGCGCCTTCATCTGCTTCGTACTTTTGCCAAAAAGCGCTAGGTCGCCCTTACTACGGATGATACTGAAGTTGCGGTTTTGACCTGTTTGCTCGTATATGACCTTCGACAGCTCTTTTTCCGTTTGCGTCAGCTTTTTGCGGGCTAAAAGACGTTCTTGCTCCAAGATACGTTGCTCGATCAGTTCGACCTTGCGCGTTTGCATAGCAAAATAGGTCTGAGCAAAGGCGATCTTTTCTTTTCGTGGATCGCCATTTTGAGCAATTAGGTAGCAGGCATAGCGGGTCAGCATGATATCTTGGATCTCTCGCTTTCCACCAAAGCCGAGATCGACCATTTTGCCGACGTCGGCAAAATGGT
>JANQSR010000026.1 GCA_028279205.1 Simkania sp. | reverse complement strand
TAGCTGGAATTTTGATGCTTCAACACATGTCTGGGCTGTCAGACGAGGAAGTAGTGATAGGCTGGGTACAAAACCCTTATTGGCAGTACTTTTGTGGATCATATCCCGCGTTGGTAAGAAGGTTATTTTCGACTAATCCTGAAGGTGACAAGGCTAATCAAGGGCGTTGTTAAAGTCACGCGGGAATTCTCATCTCCTTTAGGGGATTGAGATGAGAGCCGTGACGTAAAATTGGTCATAGAGTATGCTTGTTCGAAACAAGCTGGCATCGCGTGCTCGAACGACTAAATCGTTCTCCCGAATGTTGCTTGCAAACGTATCTACGTATCCGATATAGGAAAAGTAGTAGTAGCCTGGGCACAGGCCAAAGTTGTCTGAGTAATCATCTAGAAATAGGCCGTCCCATCCCTGGGAGCCACGTAAGTGGCGGGTCGTCTCCAGATGTTGGCTTAGCCCATCCTCTTTTAGGGGATTGGGAGTGTCACGAAAAACTCTACTTGGAGTTTGGGTCATCCCATTTGAACAAGAGACCCTCATCGTCGATGGTGGTTCGGTAGACCCATGGGTCTTTATTTTCACGAATCAAACGATCACACCCCATGAAATACCCCTTAAAAAATCCATGACGGCGCATTGCGAGTAGCATATAATTAGAACTCGATGGGCGAAAGTGGCTGCGTGGCCCATCGACAGGGGACAAAACGTTTTGATGGAAGAGGATCACTTGTTCTGCGATTTTGGTAAGAAGACTCTTTTTTGTGGGCAGCGAAGAATCGACTCCCCTTTGTGAGACGAGCTCAGAATCAACGCCCCACGGCTCTTGGTATCCCACTTCTGCGAGTAGCAGGGGCGTTTTGAGTAGAAAACAGATCGAGATGCACTGAAATAAAACAAAAATTTTCATTTTTAAAAACCATACCTGAGCATGAAGATGGGAAATTGTTTCTCATTTTGCATTTTCGGGTGGACGAGAGTCTCATACAGCCGTTCATTGTAAAACTTTGCCGCCTCCCCTCCCCCATAGATGCCTCCAAAATACCACCCAGTTTCAAATCCCGCCGTGATGATGCCCGCCGCGATATGTCCTTGATAGAAGAAGTGCGCACTTGCTGCAATAAAAAGACCGTTTAAGAGAAAGGCTGTGAGTGCCGATTGTTTTTGACCAACGTAGAGATACCCCGCTCCAGGAAGCACCATGTTGAGCGTTTGAGCCTTTCTAATAGATTTCTTTTGAGTATCGTATGCACTTAAAGTCTCTTTCATTTCGATTTTTTGAGGATGATTTTCTGAAGAGTAGTTCTTAAGGGCAGAGAGATTTCCCTCAGTAACGGCTGTTGAAAAGGCAAGCTTCTTAGCTGTTTCGGGATATTCATCTTGCAAGATGCGTAAAATATGGGTCGCTTTGAGTTGGTTGTCTGTCTTTATGTAGCTCTCATAGAGGATCATGAGGAGGTCATGGTGGGCTGGAAAGGATCGATCGACAGTGTAAAGATTTGACTGATTGTAGAGATCTGTTGTCTCATCGTACCGTTTGCCCAGGTAGTAGCAGAGGAGGATCTGGTATTCAATTTCTAAAAGGCGGTAGCTCTCTTTTTTGGGGATGAGGTAAGCGGCTCGCTTGAGGGCGGTAATCGCTCTATAAAGGTCGAGATCTTTGGCAAACGCCCGACCCAAAAGATACTCTTGCCCCCACGCCTTCTCTCTTTCACTCGTTAAAAGGGGGGGGAAAGCTTCTGGCAAATTTTTTAGGTACTTGCTGCGAACCGTGCAATTGACGTGCGGCTCTAATTTTTCCGAAACCCGATAGCAAGAGGTGAGAAAGAGCAGCAGGCAAAAGAGTGGTGCTAAGTAGAAACGCATTTAAAAAAGACCTCTGAGGTTAGTCTCTTCAAAAAGCATAGCCTATAGATGAATATCGATCCAGTCCCTTGCTTTAAGGGGTGCAATCAGAAGTGTTGAGGCACCTAAGTTTTTCTTCAAGGCATGCCTAACCCGCTGGAAAATCGATAACGCAAAGCGGCACGTTTGGAGCTGAAGGCAATTAAAAATGGATACAGGGAGAGCCTATTCCAATGAAGGGGGTCGCCTAGGTAAAGGCCTCAACACTTCTGATTGCACCCGCTTTAAGATCTTTAGAAGTCGTCGGGGGTTTTAAGGAGTTCGAGCCCCGCATCGAACGCTTCGATATTCTCTGTTTGACTACGATGGAGCCCCTCTTGCCTTTCTGTGATCTCCTTGTAAACATCAAAGGAGCTGATGATCTGAGGTCTTACGAAGATAATCACACACGACTTATTGTTTAGTGAATCGTTTTGTGAAAAAGCAGCCCCTATCAAGGGGATCCCTCCGAGGCAGGGAATACTCGTCTTCTTCTTTGTTAGTGAGTTGTCAATCTGACCGCTGATAATGAGAAACGCCTTGTTGGGCACCGTCACGGAGGTCCGAGTCGATGTCTTGCTTGTTTTAATTCCAGAGAGGTTGCTAAAAGAACTCGATCTTAAAGAGGAAAGATCCTGGGTGATCTCTTCGTCAATTTCGAGTGTGATCGTCTCATTGTCTCCGACCTGAGGGGTGATGCTGAGGCTAACGCCGACATCTCGGTACTCGAGGTTAGAGTTTGTGATGGTGTTGTTAGAGGTGTTGGTCACAACAGAGCCAGTGTAGGGGATGTTTTTCCCCACAAACACC
>JANQSR010000025.1 GCA_028279205.1 Simkania sp. | reverse complement strand
AAGACATAATCGGACAGAAAGTACTGTTAGGTAAAGGGTGACTGTAAGGTCAAGTCTTGTTTAGGATACTTTAGTCTCTTAAGACAACATGATCTGGAGGATAGACATCTGCTTCGGTATAAATCCTTCGTCAAAAAAATCTCACAAGATGCGTGTATAGTTAGCCTCGGCTGTGGGCAATGTCGTTGTAAGGTTCGTAGCGTTAGGCATCACTCTGAAAAGAGTTGTATTATTACCCATAAAAGGGGAGACTTGAGCTTCAAGATTTTTAGCACCCAAACTCTGAATAATCAATCGGGAAAACCCGAAAGCGATCACTCCTAAAATCACTAAACAAAGGGCGACACACTCTTTGGTTCTAAAACAACTGGCAGTTGCTTTGCTAAACCTTCTTAAAAGAGAGGGTCGCTCTTCTTCTACTCGCACAAAAATTCTCGTCGAGACCAATCGATCTGTGTCAAAACGAACATGCTTTTCTTTAGTCCCCTCTGTTTTCACCTCTTCTTCTTTAATAATATCCTCTGCTTGTTGATACTCTTGAGCGGAAAGGTATCTTTTTGTATCTGTACTCGGTACAAAAATCATATTTTTAACTTCCTTTTAATTTTATCGATTGTTTCTCCATTTTTAACTTTGCGATGTTTAACGGAGCTTTCATCTATTTTACTGTTTTAGGGCATTTTTCTTGAGCCTTTAAAAGTTTAAGAATCAATACCCCGAAAAACTAAAGTCAAGAACATCAATCTTTTCGTCCTCAGAAAGATTTTTTGTGCGATTCTGATAATCAAAGAAGCCTGTTCCTCCAGGAATCTTGTGCCCTATGATAAGATTCGACTTAAAGTCTAACAAGTAGTCCTTTTTTCCTTCACACGCGGCATCAGTCAGAATGCGGGTTGTCTCTTGGAATGATGCGGCAGAAACAAAGGAATCTGTGACAAGGGATGCTTTGGTAATCCCAAGAAGTACGGGAGTCGCTTGAGCTGGCTTAACCCCTTCTCCGATCACTTTTGAGTTTTGCTTGTGGAACATCTTTTTATCGACAATCTCTCCGTAGAGCAGGGTCGTATCCCCTGGATCTATCACGCGCACTTTCTGAAGCATCTGACGGACAATGATTTCAATATGTTTATCGTTAATATCAACCCCTTGGAGACGGTAAACCTCTTGAACCTGTCTAACAAGGTATTTTTGAAGCTCCCGCACTCCACACACTTCCAAGATCTCTTGGGGCACAACTAGGCCATCTGTGAGCTGTTGCCCTTTGACAACATTGTCCCCCTGCTGAACGACCAGGTGTTTGGCAAGTGGAATGAGATGTTCCTCTTCCATGCCCGTATCCTCATCTTTTATGATCACAATCCGTTTGCTCTTTTGAACGCCTCTAAGCCTCACAATGCCGTCCATTTTGGCAATCTCTGCAGATTCGCTTGGGCGACGGGCTTCGAAGAGTTCTGCAACGCGGGGAAGCCCCCCAGTGATATCTTTTGTTTTGATAGCGCCGCGGGGCAGCCGAGCTAAAATCTCTCCTGCCTCAACCTTTTGGCGGTCTGCAACAGAGATCAAAGCCCCAGAAGGGATCGCATAAGAGCCGATGAGATTTTCATAGTTCTCATCAAAGTAGACGACGAGCTGCGGATGTAACTCTCCACGGTGCTGCCGAACGACAAGCTCGGTTTGACCCGTCCTTTTGTTGACATCACGCACTGTCGAGATCCCCTCAACCAAGTCTTCATACTTAACAAATCCAGACTTTTCACAGATGATCGGAATATTGTGCTGCTCCCAATAAGCGATCCGTTCTCCCTTCTTGACTTTTGATCCATCTTCAAGAAAAATTCTTGTGCCCAAGTCGATGTTAAAGGCCTGCAGAGGCTCAATAGATTTTGTGCTTAGCAGTTTTTTGTACTCTTCCAAAGGTCGGTTCTCATCTCTGACAATATAAAGAAATCCATTCTTGTTCAGAGCTAAGTGAACCCCCTCTTTGTTTTTAACAGTACGTAGTCCCTGATAGATCAAAACCCCATCTTGCTCAGAGACAAGATCGGGAGTTGTGCGAGATGATGCAATCCCTCCTAAGTGGAACGTACGCATGGTCAACTGTGTCCCTGGTTCCCCAATTGATTGAGCCGCGATAATTCCAACGGCCTCACCATGGGCAACTCGGCGTCCATCTGCCAAATTTAACCCGTAACAAAGAGAACAAACACCCCGTTTTGCTTCGCAAGTCAAAGTTGAGCGAATTTTTACGCTCTCAATCCCCGCATCATCGATACTCTCTGCCTGCTCAAAGGTCAAAATATCGCCCATTCTTGCAAGAAACTTCTTCTGATCCCCTGGCATGCAAATATCTTCGCAAACTGTTCTTCCAAAGATGCGATCTTTGATCGGAAGTAACTCCTCTTGGTTCTGCTTGATGGCCGTTACATCAATTCCATTTAAGGTTCCACAGTCATCTTGTGTGACAAGGATATCTTGGGAAACATCGACAAGACGACGGGTAAGATAGCCCGAATCGGCTGTTTTAAGCGCGGTATCGGCAAGCCCTTTCCTCGCTCCGTGTGAAGAGATGAAAAACTCAAGAACACTTAAGCCCTCGCGGAAATTTGAGGTGATCGGCGACTCAATGATCTCACCAGAAGGCTTTGCCATCAAACCACGAAGCGCGCCTAACTGCTTTACCTGAGATTTATTTCCCCTCGCTCCCGAATCCAACATCAAGTAAAGCGGATTGAGAACCCCATTCTTGGGCTGACTCATCATATCAAACAGGAGATCGGCTAAAACTTCAGTAACATCGGTCCAGATCGCAATGATCTTCGATTTTTTCTCCCCTTCTGTAATCACTCCATCCTCATATTGCTGGATGACAAGCGCAACTTTTTGCTCCGTCTCTTGGAGGATCTTTTGTTTTTCTTTCGGAATATAGACATCCCTGATTCCCATAGAAATCGCAGCTTTTGTCGCTTGAGAAAATCCAAGATCTTTTAAATCGTCAAGAAAACGGACGCAAGCCTCTAGTCCAACCTCTTTGTGAGTGAGAGCAATCAGCTCACTCATTTTTTTCTTGCGCAAAGCGTAATTCTGAAAACCCATTTTCTTCGGAACAATGGTGTTAAAAATGACGCGCCCTGGAGTCGTTTCAATCACCCCTGAGTCAAGACGGAGCTTGATCGCCTCATGAATGTGCAAACCACGGCCGAAATCATCACGCCTTTCACCGTCGGCATACTCTCTATCAAACCAGTTGTAACTACCCCCCGCAGAAAGAGCAAAGATGACCTCTTCGGTCGATCTGAAAATGTGCATCTTTTTGCCATGATCTTCTGGGTTATAGACTGGATCATGCATGAGATAGTAAAGACCAAGGGTCATATCTTTCGAAGGAACCGCTGATGGCTTTCCAGATGAGGGCAAATGGGTGTTGTCAGGAGCCATCATCAAAAGTTTAGTTTCAAGCTGGGCTTCAACAGAAAGAGGGACGTGAATCGCCATCTGGTCTCCATCGAAGTCGGCATTAAAAGCTCCACAAACAAGTGGATGGATGCGCAGCGCACTCCCTTCGACAAGCACGGGATCAAAAGCTTGGATACCTAGGCGGTGAAGGGTCGGTGCACGGTTTAAGAAAACGGGGTGCCCTTTGATCACCTCTTCAAGAACGTCCCAAACTTCGGGATCCCCTCTTTCGATCTTTTTCTTCGCCGAACGGATCGTGTAAACAGAACCACTCGCTTTTAACTGCTTCACGATAAAAGGCTCAAAAAGCCTTAATGCCATGTTCTTGGGAACGCCACACTCGTTGAATTTAAGATCGGGACCGACAACAATGACAGAACGCCCCGAGTAATCGACGCGCTTTCCGAGAAGGTTTTGACGAAATCGCCCCTGTTTCCCTTTGAGCACCTCAGAAAGACACTTGAGGGGGCGTTTTCCCGCTCCCATGACGGGGTGTCCGTGACGCCCATTGTCAAAGAGGGCATCAACAGACTCTTGAAGCATACGCTTTTCGTTTCGGATGATAACTTCGGGCGTTTTGAGCTTTAAAATGGCATTTAAACGATTATTTCGATTGATGACACGGCGGTAAAGATCGTTCATGTCGGAAGTTGCAAATCGACCCGCATCTAGAGGAACAAGTGGCCTTAATTCTGGAGGTATCACAGGGACACACGAGATGACCATCCAGTCTGCTCTGTTCGGTGAAGCGATAAAAGACTCAAGAATCTTTAGCCTTTTAGCAATTTTCATCCGTGTTTGCGTCGAGCGCGTCTTACGTAACTTCTCTTTGAGTTCTATGACTGTGGTGGGAAGATCCTCTTTTTCAAGAAGCTCACGGATCGCTTTGCCTCCCATCCCCGCTTTGAACGAATCAGGTCCCCATTTTTCTTGGGCTTCACGAAACTCTGCATCATTGAGCAACGCCTTGGGCGCAAGTCCAGTGGTTCCAGGATCTGTGACCACATACCCTTCGTAATAGATGATCTTTTCTAAGTCTTGTACGGAGATATCGAGGAGATTTCCAATACGGGAGGGTTGGGTTTTATAAAACCAGATATGTACAACTGGCTCGGTGAGTTTGATGTGAGCCATGCGCTTGCGACGCACATTTGAAAGCGTAACCTCAACACCACACCGATCACAGACAATTCCCTTGTGCTTTATCTTCTTATACTTGCCACATGCACATTCCCAATCACGTGTAGGGCCAAAAATCTTTTCACAAAAAAGTCCCCCCTTCTCAGGCTTAAATGTCCTATAGTTGATTGTTTCGGGCTTCTTGATTTCGCCACGTGACCACTCATTTTTTATCACATCGCATGACGCAATTTTGATGCTTAAGCTGTGGAACTTTGATTCTTGAAACTCTTCTTCTTGCATGACCCTTTTGCCTTTAAATTTTTACACCACTACTCTTCAGCCGCCTCTTCTCCTCGCACATCAAGGCAAAGACCTCTCATCTCATTAGACAAGACGTTGAAGGATTCGGGTGTCCCCGTCTCCAGTACGTTATTTCCCTTGACAATCGATTCGTACATACGAGTTCTTCCAGCAACATCATCCGATTTTACGGTGAGAAGCTCTCTTAAGACGTTGGATGCACCATAAGCCTCAAGAGCCCACACCTCCATCTCTCCAAAACGTTGCCCCCCGTTTTGAGCTTTACCTCCAAGCGGCTGTTGCGTAACCAGAGAGTAAGGCCCTACGGCGCGAGCGTGAATTTTATCTGCCACAAGGTGACAAAGTTTGATCATATAGATCACACCGACAACAACCTCATTGTCAAATCTCTCACCCGATCTACCATCGTAGAGAGCCATTTTGCCACTTTCAGGTAGGTCATGTTCGCTCATCATTTCCCAAATGCGACTCTCTGGAAAGCCCTCGAAAACAGGACTTTTTACCCAAATTCCTGCTTTAAGTGCCGCAATACCTAGGTGAGTTTCCAAAAGCTGCCCCATATTCATACGGGACGGAACACCGAGAGGGTTTAAGATGATTTGAATGGTTTTGCCATTTTTCAGATAGGGCATGTCAGACTGCGCGACAATTTTAGATACAACCCCCTTATTCCCGTGGCGACCTGCCATTTTATCCCCTACTTGCAATTTTCGTTTTATTGCAACGTAGACCTTAACTTGGCGGATCACACCCGATTCGAGTTCAGTATCCCCTTTACGCATATATTCAATCTCTGATTTATGCTCCATCTGCAGCTTTTGCACGCTTTTTTCATGGGAAAGCAAAATCTCTTTGAGTAGGTCATAGGTATCATTTTGTGGGAAAATCAGATGACCTGAATCTTCTGACTCTAAAACCTCTAACATATCCTGCGTGATCTTCTCCCCTTTCTTGATCACAACATCACCTGTTATGCGGTGCATGATAGAATCAGGAGCCTCATCTTGAAGGAGCAAAGCACCCAGCTTCTCATGAAGTTGCATTAAAAGGTCAGACTCTTTTTCTTTGTACTCGTTGTGAACATCTCTGACGCGCGTCGCCTCTTCGACCAGCTCATCATCTGTTTTCGACAAACGGTCTTTGCGACTAAACACTTTTACGTCCATGACGACCCCGCCAGTTCCTGGAGGAGCTGTAAGCGAGGCATCCTTGACATCTGCCGCTTTCTCTCCAAAGATTGCACGCAAAAGCCTCTCTTCAGGGGATAGCTCCGTTTCCGATTTAGGGGTAATCTTACCGATGAGGATATCTCCAGGTTTGACTTCAGCCCCAATCCGAATGATCCCATCATCGCCAAGATTGGCAAGAGCCTCTTCAGAAACGTTCGGAATATCTCGCGTGATCTCCTCTTTCCCTAGTTTTGTATCACGGGCAGTCAGTTCAAACTCTTCTAAGAAAATGGAGGTAAAAGTATCCTCTTTGATCAGCTCTTCAGATATGATGATCGCATCTTCAAAGTTGTATCCACACCAGGGCATGAAAGCAACGAGAACGTTTTTACCAAGGGCGATCTCCCCCTTGTCTGTTGCTGGGCCATCTGCGATGGTGTCACCTGCCACAATCTCATCTCCAACAGAGCAAAGAGGAGTTTGGTTGATGCAAGTTCCTGCATTTGAGCGTAAGAATTTTCTCAAAGTGTAGACTTTTTTGGAGGCTGGATTCGCTTTCGAAGCAATCACGATTTCAAACCCATCAACATATTCGACAACACCATCCTCTTCTGCCAAGACAATCGCACCCGAGTCACGTGCTGTGCGTTTCTCAAGACCCGTACCAACGATAGGCGCTTCTGGTTTCAAAAGGGGAACCGCTTGCCGTTGCATGTTTGATCCCATAAGAGCCCTGTTTGCATCATCATGTTCTAAGAAGGGGATCATTCCCGTAACAACCGATACGAGCTGTTTAGAAGAGACATCCATATGAGTGACTTTCTCGGTCTCAATGCGAAGCGCTTCTCCTTTATACCGCGCCCAGACAATCGGTTCGACAAACATGTTGTACTCATCTAGCTTGGCAGAGGCTTGAGCAATCACACACTTTTCTTCTAGATCAGCGGTCATGTACTCAATCTCTTCCGTTACGATCCCATCCCGAACAATGCGGTAGGGAGTCTCAATAAATCCAAATTCGTTAATCTTGGCGTAAGAGGAAAGGGAGGTGATCAAACCAATATTTGGTCCTTCAGGTGTTTCATTTGGACAGATGCGCCCGTAGTGACTTGGATGCACATCTCGCACTTCAAATCCAGCTCTTTCCCGGTTTAAACCTCCAGGACCGAGTGAAGAAAGACGCCGCTTGTGTGTTAATTCTGCAATGGGGTTGGTCTGATCCATGAACTGTGAAAGCTGAGAGCGACCATAAAAATCTTTCAAAACGCCAGCGAGCCCTTTTGCTGAAACGAGTTTTCCAGGAGTCAAAGTATCAGATGAGAAGTCAAACGCATTCATCCTCTCTTTAATGATTTTCTCCATGCGAGAGAGTCCGAGACGACACTGGTTCTGTGTAAGCTCTCCAACAGAGCGTGCACGCCGATTGGCCAAATGATCGATATCGTCGGTCTGAAACTCTTCATCCCCTTTTTTTAAAGAGATGAGATATTTAAGGGCACCAATGATATCCTCTTTTTTCAAGGTCACGACTTCAAGCTCTTCTTCTGTCGTTTCGAATCCTAACTTCCGGTTGAGCTTATACCTTCCAACCTTGCCGAGGTTATACCTTCGTGGATCAAAAAAGAGGCGCATGATCGCCGAGCGAGCGTTTGAAAGCGTTGCGGGCTCGCCTGGTCGAATTTTACGGTAAAACTCTCTTAAACCAGATTCGTAAGAGTCAGTCGGATCCTTTGCGAGCATCTTGATAATAGGGCTTGTTTCATCTGCATCCTCAGCAATGCGAATAGAGGTGATTTTGGCATCCAGGATCCGTTTGAGCATCGCCGTTGTGAGTTTCTCAGAGGCTTTACCAAACACGATATCGGTATCTTTTTCCAAAACATCTTCGGCAAGAATCTTTCCCACAAGTTTCGGAAAATCTTTGTCCGATTTGAGTTTGAAGCGGTAAGTGTTGAAGAACTCCTCAATAATATCGGCATCTGAGGAGTAACCGAGTGTGCGAATAAACGAGGTCGCAAGCATTTTGCGACGCAGCTTTTTACGGTCGATATGGACATAGATCAGATCGTTGATGTCAAACTTCGACTCAAGCCAACTTCCTCGGTAGGGAATAATGCGGAAGGAATAGAGAATGTTCCCTTTGAGATGCTTTTCTTCTTCAAAGGAGATCCCAGGAGATCGGTGCAACTGAGAGACAATCACCCTTTCAGCACCATTGATGATAAAAGTCCCCCGTGAGGTCATGATGGGAATGGTTCCCATGTAAACCTCTTCCTCTTTGATTCCCGTCTCGTCGGTCAACCGAAACTTCACCCTAAGTGTCACATTGTAGGTAATTCCCCGTCTGATCGACTCTTCAGGAGAGTACTTTGAGACTCCGAGATTATAGGATAAATACTCTAAACAGGTCTTTTCATCGTAAGATTTAATCGGGAAGATTTCTCGAAACACCTCTTCCAAGCCAATATTTTCCCTCTCATGAGGCAGACGATCAGATTGCAAAAATTGCCGAAAGGACTTGATTTGAGTTTCAATGAGATTCGGTAGATCAATGATCTCTTTTTGTGTAACAAAGCCTTCACGATTTGGGGCTTTTTTAAGCATAAAAGCGGCCTCCGCCTAGTTTATTTGAAAGAGCAATAGGGCAACAAGTAGAAAGGGGTGCAACGAACCCAGTTCTAAACTCTTTGCTCACTTGATTTAGGTTTTTGGACAAATTTGATGGAAACTTAGACACCCTTTAGAGAAACCTTTGCACCTGCCTGCTTGAATTTCTTCTCGATCTCTTCAGCCTCTGCTTTTGGAGCAGAATCTTTCACAGGTTTTGGAGCTCCTTCCACCAAATCTTTTGCCTCTTTGAGGGTAAGACCTGTTACTTCACGGACAACCTTAATCACTGCGATTTTTTTATCAGCGGGAGACTCTTCTAGAACAACTTGGAAGTCTGTGGCTTCCTCTTTTTCTGCGCCACCAGCACTCTCCCCAGCGGCAGGAGCCGCCATCATCATCGGAGATGCAGCAGCAGCTTGAACATCCCATTTTTCCTCTAGAGCTTTTTTCAGCTTAGAAAGATCTAAAACTGAGAGTTCACTCAATGTTTCAACAATTTGATCAATATTTGTGTTTTGCTTTTGCGTCACGACATTTTCCCTTGTTTTTGAATTTTTCCCTCAATGCAATAGATGACCCCAGTTAAAGCAGCTTGGAAAGCTCCCAAAGTCCCAGACATAGGTGCAACAAGCGTGCTTAAGAACTGAGCGCGCATCCCATCTTCATTCGGCAACCTAGAAATTTCCTCAACCTCTTGAGGTGAACAGATTTTCCCTTCAAATCTCGCACTGAGAATTTTAAGAATTTTTGAATAGTCTTGTTCATACTTTCGAACAATCTTTGCAGTCTTAATAATATCTTCGCCCGAATAGATGACTCCAAGATGCCCTATAAGGGTGGCCTCATCTATTGCAATTCCCGACTCAGAGGCAGCTTTGAGAAAGATTCTCTTCTTGACAACGCACAAAGAGCCGCCATTTTCCAAAATCGCTTGGCGGAAATCAAAATTGAGGTTTACACTCATATTCTCATAGCTAACCAGGACGAATCCAGGAGCCTCTTTAATCTGGTCTTTGACCGCATCTAATAACAGTTGTTTTTCTGGTCTCATGATTAATCTTCTAATTCATTGGTATAGAGTTTAAATCGACTTTTAATCCAGGCCCCATCGTTGAGGAGATAGAAAGGCTGATCAAGTACTGCCCCTTCGAGCTAGAGGGTTTACTCTTGACAAGCGCTTGGACAAAAGCCCCAATATTTTCAGTAATCTGCTTTTTTGTAAATGAAAGCTTACCAACCAAATTATTGACTACCCCATGTCTATCAACTTTAAATTCAATTTTACCCTTTTTAATTTCTTGAACGGCGTGAGCCACATTGTTTGTCACAGTGCCAGCTTTTGGGGTAGGCATCAACCCTCGAGGACCGAGAATTTTACCAAGCTTTCCCACTTCTCTCATCATATCGGGTGTTGCAACAATAGAATCAAAATCGGTCCACCCCCCTTTGATCTTATCAATGAGCTCCGAATCCCCCACATAGTCGACTCCAGCACCTTTCGCCTCCGTTGCCTTATCCCCTTTGGCCAAAACAACAACGACTAACTTTTTACCCGTTCCGTTTGGAAGCAAAACCGTACTGCGCACCTGCTGATCAGATTTTTTAGGATCGACACCCAGACTCAAAGCGACTTCGACCGATTGTTCAAATTTTGGAGAAGGAGCCTCCTTAAGGATCTCTACAGCTTGATCGAGGCTGTAAGATTTCCCCCTTTCGAATAGTTGATTGATTTGTTTAAATCTTTTGCTGTTTTTTGCCATATTTAATTCTACCCCGCTATGATGTCTACACCCATCGAACGGGCTGTTCCCATGACGATATTTAGAGCAGCCTGTTTGGACAAATTGCGCAGATCGGACTGCTTGATCTCTGCGATCTTTTCTACTTGAGACTTTTTCAACTGACCCACTTTGTTTCGATTGGGCACTCCTGAACCTTTCTCAATCCCAAGCTCTTTTAGAATCAACTTTGCCGTTGGGGGCTTTTTCATGATAAAAGAAAAACTTTTATCGGAAAAAACAGAGATTTCAACGGGGAGAATATCGCCGAGTCTATCTTGGGTCTTTGCGTTAAACTCCTTACAAAAGCCCATAATGTTGATACCAGCCGCACCAAGAGCTGGCCCTATGGGGGGAGCAGGGGTCGCTTTGCCTGCTGGAACTTGGAGTTTGATTTTCTTTTTAAGTTTTTTTGCCATTTTCCTCGCTCGGTCTATTTGGTTCTTGAGTCAGAAGAGGTCTCTTCAACCTGCCAGAATTCAAGATCGTCAATGCGCGTGTCCCTTCCAAAAATTGAGACCATGGCACTGAGCCTTCCCTTTTCGTGGTTAACCTCTAGAACAGTTCCAATACAATTTACGAAAACACCATCTACGATTTTCACTTGAGTTCCAACAGAGACTTTGTACTTGTAAGCAACCTCTCCCTTGCGATGTTTTAGGTCGCTTAAGATATTCTCAACCTCATCTTCTAAAAGGGGGATTGGTTTTCCACTTCCCATGAAATCTATCACACCATTCGTGTTTTTGACATACATCCACGATTCATCATTCATTTTCATTTTAATAAGTGCATAACCAGGCCAAAGACGCTTTTCGGTAATCTTTTGTTCTCCCCTTTTAACCTCAGCTACATTTTCTGAAGGGATTAACACCTCATCGATAAATTCGACCATCCCTTTCGAAACTCGATTTTCTTCTAAGTTTCTCTTGATTTTTTTCTCCTGGCCAGAAATGATCTGAATCACATACCAACAACTTTCCATTCACTTCCTTTAAGCTTTTCTATTTGAAAAAGCTACCCACACCGAGGATCAAGTAGCGAACCACAAGGTCAACGATATAAATCCCAATTCCAAAAGCAAAAACAGCACCGATCACAATCTTAGCAGATAAAACGAGCTCTCTCTTGGTGGTCCAAGAGACCTTCTTCATCTCCTCTTTCATGCCTTGAAAAAAAGAGGGTTTAGACCGATTTTTGCCCCCTTTCACCCTATTTAGCTGTACAATTTTTTGAGAGACCGACATATTTGGCTTTCTCTTGGTTTTCATGGTGTTCGCACTTTACGAGTGCGGAGGGATTCGAACCCCCGACCGTCGACTTTGGAGATCGATGCTCTAGCCAGCTGAGCTACACACCCATTTACCCTCTGTTTTAACTGAAAAAAGAAAATGATAAACCCTTTTCTTTTTAAACCTTTCTACTATTCAATGATCTCTGTAACAGTTCCGGCACCAATTGTGCGCCCCCCTTCTCGGATGGCAAATCTCATTCCCTGTTCCATAGCAACAGGGGAGATCAGCTCTCCTGTAAGCTCAACTTTATCTCCTGGCATTACCATTTCTGATCCTTCTGGAAGGGTTACTGTTCCCGTTACGTCGGTCGTTCTAAAGAAAAATTGGGGGCGGTATCCAGTGAAGAAAGGCTTGTGCCGCCCCCCTTCATCTTTTTTCATGACATAAACTGTTCCTTTGAACTTTGTGTGAGGCTTGCACGTTCCAGGGGCTGCTAAAACCATTCCTCTTTGAATATCTTCCTTTCCTATTCCGCGGAGTAGAATTCCAACGTTTTCTCCTGCCGCACCTTCGTCTAATATTTTATTGAACATCTCTAAACCTGTCACAACAGTCTCCCTTGTTTCTCGAAGTCCGACAATTTCGACTTTACTGTTAACTTTGACTTTTCCTTTTTCAATCCGACCAGTTGCTACAGTCCCCCTTCCAGAAATAGAGAAAACATCCTCAACAGGCATCAAAAATGGCTTTTCGATCTCACGCTTGGGTGTAGGGATCTTCTCATCAACAATGCTCATGAGCTCTTCAATCTTAGCCACCCACTCTGGTTCCCCTTCAAGAGCCTTTAGAGCAGATCCCCGAATAATAGGACAATCTTTATACCCTTGAGCTTCCAACATTTCGGTCACTTCCATCTCAACGAGCTCAACGAGTTCCTCATCCCCTTTTCCGATCTGATCCATTTTGTTCAAGAAAACAACCATCGAGGGCACTCCGACCTGCCGGGCGAGAAGCACATGCTCTTTGGTCTGGGGCATAGGACCATCCGGTCCGCCAACAACGAGAATGGCTCCATCCATTTGAGCAGCTCCCGTTACCATGTTCTTGATATAATCGGCGTGGCCTGGGCAGTCAACATGAGCGTAGTGCCTGTTGAGCGTTTCATATTCAACGTGACTCGTGTTGATTGTAATTCCACGGTCTCTTTCTTCAGGACTGTTATCGATCGATGCGTAATCACGAAATTTTGAACTTCCTTTCTTGGCAAGAACGGAAGTGATTGCTGCTGTCAATGTTGTTTTTCCATGATCAACATGACCAACGGTTCCGATATTGACATGCGGTTTGTTCTTTTGAAAAGCTTCTTTTGCCATTTTTACCACTCTCCTACTGTGTGAGGCTCTTTTATTTATCGCTAGAAATTTTCGCGCGTTCTCTGTTTTAGCTTGCCCAAAGTAGGAATTGAACCTACGACCGCTTGCTTACCATGCAAGTGCTCTACCTCTGAGCTATATGGGCACTCAAATAATCCTACAGCTTAAAGGGTGCTCCCCCCTTCAACCGATCTTAGCCACTAAAAAGCAAAAGAGAGTCCAGGCCTAACACAGAATCAGGAGCGTATAGAGTCTAGCTATTTCAGACGAATAGGACAAATCTTAACGACAAACAAAAAAAAAAGCAAGCACGTAGGACAGGTTGCACAAAAAAAGCCTCTTTCTCCCCCTGCTCTCGGAGAGAAAACCCGCCTAACTCAAAAAATTTTATTCAGGAAAAGGGGAAAAAAGTTTCATTTTGCCCCTCTAATCTAACCTTTGAGACTATCAAACCAAGGTTATATGAAAGGTCTCTTTTTCAACAGAGCGAGAATCCGATCTTAAGGGACTTTATTTCTGGGATATCGATCTGATCAAAAGAGTGAAAGAGCCCTTGTCAAAAGTTGTTTTTCTAAAATGAAAAGGCTGTATAAGAGAGGCCTCTATTCGAGAAAAAAGTCCACTCAGATAGTAGAGGTGCAGGATCCCTGCAAAGTAATGACTTAAATTTTAAACATGTGTAAACTGCTGGCTTTGTATTCAACAAACCTAAAGGCAAAGCAACATGAGCTCTTTAACATCTAGTGAAACATTCAAATCCATCACTCTACCACTTTTTGAAGCCCTTCATGGGATTTCAGATCCTAGAAAAAACGTACGTCCTTAAAAACTCATGGCATTACTGTACTTCCCGTAAATCGCGTAAGGAAATTTATGATTGGAAAGTGGCACTTCGATAGCGCTCTCGAATAGGATCGGCTAGGCCTATCGGCCTTTTTCGAAACCAGGCTTGCAAATACTTCCAAAAGTT
>JANQSR010000018.1 GCA_028279205.1 Simkania sp. | reverse complement strand
CACCCAAAGGGAACTCTCCCCCTCGATTTGCAGATGCCCCTAAGCAAAGAAAAAGAGTCTGATATCTTGCAGCTCAAGCTCGCAGAGATCGAGGCTATTTTAAATGACGAGATAGAAGAGAGTCTAACACCTTCGCAAAAGAAAGAAAAAATCAAACTTTTCCTTGCAGAGAACGCTCTTTCTACTCAAGGGGATGTTCTGAGAGAGATTACCGAGGTGATTGAAGATGATCATCTTCACGTTTGCGATCAACTTTCCGCAATTCAAGCCCTCTTGGAAAACTCCAAATCTAGTCTGATTGAGGATGACCATTCTGCTTGCAATCAATTTGCTAGTATTCAAGCCGTTTTAGGAAACTCTAAAAGTCAAAACTCCAACAATCCTTGGGTTCAGACGTATCGAGCATTGCATCTCATCGAAAGTGGAAGTCGCAAGTCAATTGAAGAAGAGAAAAGGCGAGAAGAGAGATCAAAAAAGAGCTGGAAAACCAGTATGGATGAAAAGGCAGCTCTTTACCCAGAAATGGCAGACACCCAACTAATTTTTGCAGTAGCTAACGTACTTTTATTGGGTGCCTCTGCGGCTGTTCTTCCCGCTTTGGGTGGTAAATTATTTGAGAAAAGGACTGTCGATGCACTCTCTGAGGCACTTAAAAATGGAGGACCTAAGGTTCTTGAGCTTGCCTCGAACACGAGCTCCTATTTAAAAAAAGAGAAAGAAACGACGCAAGATTGCTCCACTCAGCAAGAGAGACAAAGCTTGGATAACCGCATACAAGTGATCCAAGATTCACTTAGAGAGCACCAATCTTTAAGAGAGCGTGCTTTGGAGGTGATCAAGACAATAACCTCTCAAGTGATGGGACGTTAATGGCGGTATGATCGTTATTCTCATGGGAGTATCAGGGTCAGGTAAGTCTTGTATAGGATCTGAACTTGGCAGACAGCTCGGCTGGCCCTTTTACGATGCCGATGATTATCACACCGAGCGTAGTAAAGAAAAGATGTGCGAGGGGATCCCACTAGATGATACAGATCGTTTTCCCTGGCTTGAAAAGTTATCCAAGATTATTTCAGAACATATTCAGCGGGGTTCTCCCCTCGTTCTCGCTTGTTCGGCGTTAAAAGCAGACTACCGAAATCTCCTAGATGTGCGCGGTCTTTGCCGATTCGTTTACCTAAAAGGATCTTTCGAGCTGATCAAAAAGCGGATCGAGCAACGCGCAAACCACTTTTTCGATCCTAAATTATTAAAAAGCCAGTTTGATCTTCTTGAAGAGCCTCAAAATGCTTTGACCATCGATATTGATCAGAGCGTTGATCAAATTGTCAAGAGAGTGCGTCACAAACTTCACTTAAACTCTTCGTCATCCTCATCTTCATCCTCCTCAATAAACGGGTAAAGCTCCAGATCATCTTCATCCTCCTCAAGCCCATCCGTCTCTTCTGCATCGCTGCGCGGGTCTAAAAGAAAGACCAGGGAGGTTGCTCTTGGAAGGGGCAAATAATCGCTCTGTTCCCTTTCAAGATGGGGGCGCACGTGTAAAACACGCCACATGGCAAACAAGATATAAATAGCCGAAACGATGGCGATAAAGAGAAAAAGTCCTGCAGGGCCTAGTAAAGACATGAAAATCGGAGAGAGGAGCGGTCCGACAATACAACCAATTCCATAGATGATCAAAAGGGCACACGTAATGCCGATGATATTTTTCTCGGAAAAATAGTCACATGTGTAGGTAATCGAGAGGGGATAGATTGTGAAAGAGATTCCACCAAATATCACCATGAGAGTCAAAAGAAGGTGATAGTGGAAAAATTTGCTATAAAAGAGGGCAAATGTGAGCAACATGAGCGCAAAAAAAACACTAATCATCACCTTACGCCGATTGAAGATATCTGAAAGATGACCGATAGGCCACTGCAGGATAAGACCACCTAAAATAGTAAATCCCATGACGTAGGAGATCTGCATCACGCTTAGATGGATCTCTTTACCAAAGATAGGAGCAAGACCATAAAAAGAGCTCGTAATCAGCCCTGCAATGAAACAGCCGATCGGGCCTAGTGGGGCTTTCTTTAAAATTTCAAACAGATTAGTGATCGATGATTCAAGCACAAGAGGGCCGCTACTTTTCATCATGCAAACGGGTAGAATAGAAAGAGAGCTTAGAAAAATCGTGATCGCAAATGGAATAAAGCTTTCTAAAGTGGCTAGATTTAGGATAAACTGCCCAAACCCCTGAGCCATATAGAGTGTTAACATATAAAGGGATAAAATTTTGCCTCGCGTTCGAATGCTTGTAGAGAGGAGAAGCCAACTTTCAATCACAATAAAAAATCCCGAAGCGCAAAAACCGACAAGGAACCTGAAAATAGACCAACTGGTCGGACCAATGATAAAAGATTGGACCAAAATAGCGGCTGAATTGATAGAGGCAAACATGGCGAAAGTGCGGATATGGCCGATCCGATTGATGAGCTTCTCAACGTAGACAGATCCCAACATAACACCCAGATAGTAGGCAGAATTGATCACACCGATGACCCAACTCGGATGACCATCCTTTGAAAGGCGCAAGCTTGCGTAGGTGTTAAAAAAACCATTTCCCAGCATGACGATGACAAGGCTGATAAGGGGCGGAATAACCAAACGGATCGTTTTTTTCAAGAGACTCTCTCTTTTAGAGCAATTTTCATTTCGGGCTCAAGGGAGACCCAGTGACTTTTCTCTTTTTCAAGTGGTTGAGTAATGATCATATACTTCTCCTTTTGAGCTGGGTGCTGCACTTCCCCTTTTTTCAAAATCACCTGTTCAAAGGTATAGCAAATTTGGATGTGAGTTGCCCTCTCCCTGCGAATCGTGACATCAGTGTTGCAAAGGATCGGTAAAAAATACTGAGACTTTTCACCCAAAAGTTGCATCACCCCTTCCTCAATGGCATCTTGAAATCCCGTCTTACCAATTTGAGAGACAGCCTGTTGTAAAGTGACAAAGAGATCATCGTCACCCTCAGAAAATTTGAGAAATTTTTGATAACACTCAATCAAGCTTTCCTGAGTCAGAGAATCGGAGTTTTTGAGACTGTACACGTTTTTATCCCCTTCAAACAGGAGCAAGGAGGGCCATTCTCGATTGATCTCTTGAGCAAAATCGACGGTCATTTGCTCTAGAGTTGCATCTTCCTTGATCTTTTCATTGAGGCTTGGAAACCCCTCTATTTGATCTTTTACCCGCTTTTTTGATCGAGCATGAAGCCTTTCGAGATAAGAGAGCGGTTTTTTCATGGCGCGAGAAGATTCCTCAAAAGCCCAGTCGAGTAGATTTAACGTGATTTGGGAAACCTCTTCAAGAGATAAGAGGAAGTCCCATTGGTAGTGATTGAGAACGAGAGAGCAAATACTCAACTGCTCCTCTTCAGTGATATGGGACAAAACATCTTGCTGATTCCCAAGTTGAATGAGCTGACGCCGATTTTCGAAAGGAAGATCTTTCGGAAGGTAGTGACTTGTAAGGTAAGTTTGGAATGTTTCGATCTCTTTTTCTGAGGTTTTAGAGAGGGTCTCTATGAACCGGAAAAGTCCTGTGTTCGTCTCTGCTAGCTCTTCAAAATCTTGGTAAGCGAGCACCACCTCTTGAAATGCTTTGCTCAATTCTTTGAAGTAGGTAAGCGAGCAAGAACGTTTTCGGTAAATCGATGTTCTCTTTAGGCGGTCGTGAATCCCCTCTGAGGTGAGTTTATACTCCTGTTTAAGCGTCTTATTGCAAAAATTAATGCTCTGGATTTGCCGATATTGATTTGTTCTCGCCTGTTTTTTAATCCCCTGCCATATTTTTAGGTAGTCAAGCCGCCGATTCTTAAGTCTCGGAAACTTAAATTTCTTTGAATCCCGAACGGGATTCGTGATGGAGAGAAGAATTTCATTTGGGGAAAAAATGGCTTTGAACTCAAGGGCATTTTCGTCCTCACTAATCTTTTTCGATTGAATTCTCATATAAATATTGTTTAGAGATTGACGCGGATCTAATTGAACTTGATCCTCACGTATTTTCTCAATCTGGTCTTGCAAAACCCTGAAATGGAATAGCTTACGAGCAGTGAGTGCTTGAGCTACGTCATGCTTGATCTTTTTATACCTTTTGTAAGGATAAACCCCAAAAGTAAATAGGGAAAGAAACAGGTTGCGAAGGTACTTCTTTTTGAATAATTGAAGAAAATTCCGAGAAACGGCAGTTTGAAAAGAGGCTTTGTGATTCACGTTAACAAAGTCAACATCGGGCAAGGAAGAACGACGCATAACTTAAAACCCTTGTGATACGACCCCTTTTCTTCGCTAAACCTTTTTTAGCGATTTAAGAAGACCCAGGCAACATTTTTTTTGTAATTTGAGGTGTAGACACTCCCACTAGGGTCTATTCTAAAGGATTTTTCTTTTAAGTAGAATAAATTTATCTCGAAAAGTATTGGCAAGCCAGGAGTGTTCATTTAACTGTGTCATAACATCTCCTGTGTTGTTAGATAAGTTTTACGCTTACCCTGCGGCTCTCTGCCCCAGACCCCGTGCATAAAAAGGTTAAGATAAGGATCTATTTTGCTTTCAAAGCTTATCTATGACACAGTTAAATGAACACTCCCTAGAGAGGTAAACTAGAAGCGATTTAAAATCAATTTAACTTGTACTCGTTGATAATACTTGCCTTGGTAGATGATCTGCGTAATCAAAACCATCAAGCTCAGATAGATACCTGCAAAAGTGAGGGAAGCTTCCAAGATCGAAAAGGCGCTTGACCGATCGATCATAGAAGAAAAGGGGTAAGCCTCCCATGGAAATAAGACCGCCAGAACCAAAGGCAAAGGTTGCTTCGATCAGACCCCGAAAAAAATTGGCGAACCCGTTCAAACCGTATGAGAAATCGAAGTCTGCTTGGAGAGAAAACCTATCGATATCAACCTCATTGTTAGTCCTCCAAGCATTAACGGCGTAAAGTGAATGGATCGTCGCAAAGAAAATGGACGAAATGATCTGCACCGATCCAAAAATTGTTCGTAAAAAACCCGAGAAGAGTGCAGAGGGTGTGAAGTAACCGCAATAATTCAGAATTTCTTCAAAATTTTTACATTTTTCGTCTAAAAACTTGTAGTCTGGACGATCGATAATTTCTAACACGTGCATGATAAAAAACCTCGAAAATTTTTCGTATCCGTTCAGTGGGGGTGGTCTTTTTTATGCAGATCGTGGATTTTAAGGGGCTAGACTGGTCAAAAGTGCCTATTTTTGGCATGTTTTGGGTCAAAA
>JANQSR010000011.1 GCA_028279205.1 Simkania sp. | reverse complement strand
CCCAACTGACCAGGTAGATGCCAAGATCAAAGAAATGTCTGGAGCAGTACAAGGCACTCAACAAGATGAACCAATAACAACCTCTTCATCTTTTCCTTCACAGGAGCCAAAAGTCCCTTCTTTAAGGGATAGAGTTTCAAAACTGGTTTCAGATGTCCTTGCGTTCATAAAAAGAGCCTTTAGTTATCCATGCAGAGCGTTTTCTTGGGCATGGGGTAATGTTTCCCATTTATCAAGTTCTTTTTTACGGAGAATCGATGTTGTATTTTGAGGGTTCCTTCAGCGCATCGGTCATTCGCGGCCTTGAAGATACTCTTCTAAATTTCCATCAAAGAAAACAATCCCCCCTTTCTCAAGGGAGATGGTTTTTGTCGCGACTTGGTTGATAAGGTCTCTATTGTGTGTGGCTAAAATCACCGTGCCTCTAAACTCCTTTAACCCATGACCAAGAGCAGAGACCGATTCCAAGTCGAGGTGATTGTTGGGTTCATCTAAAACAAGCGTGTTATGACGACCCAACATGAGCGTTGATAAGATCAAACGGGCACTCTCACCCCCAGAAAGCCTGCAGACCTGTTTGAAGGCATCATCACCACTAAAGAGCAACTTCCCAAGGACGCTCCTAATCTCCTGGTCGTAGATTTCAGGAAGAGCCCTTTTGATCCAATCGAAAACCGAAATGGTTTCAGATTTCTCAATCAAATCGGAGTGATCTTGGGGGAAGTAACCCATATTGACCTGGTGTCCCCACTCGATATTTCCGCTGTCAGAGAGCATCTTTTTAGCTAACATTTTGAGCAGTGTCGTCTTGCCCATTCCATTGCTCCCGATCACCGCTATCTTTTCAAAACGTTCGATCTCAATCGAAAAATTCTGGATAATCTGATGTGTATCGTAAGCTTTGCCTATCTTTTTAGCTCTTAAAACGGTCTGACCTGAGGGAGTTTCAGGAGAGGGAAAACGTACATAGGGGCGCTCAATATTCGATTTTTTAAGCTCTGCTGGCTTTAGACGGTCGATCTCTCTGACTTTAGAACGCATTTGTGAAGCGCGCGTTCCAGCCCCAAATTTGGCAACAACAGTTCTCAGTTGAAGGATCCTTTTTTCTTTCGACCTATTCTCTTTCTCAGCCTTTTCGCGCACCGCGGTTTTTGTGACCAGCATGTCGTCATAGTTGCCTGGATAGATGATGATCGTTTCATAATCGATGTCGGCAATATCTGTCGTGATCGCATTGAGAAAGTGTCTATCGTGGCTGATGACAACAAGTGTGCCCACATAATCGAGCAGAAATGTTTCCAGCCAACCGATCGATTCAAGATCTAGGTGGTTGGTAGGCTCGTCTAGAAGAAGCGCTTCTGGATTTCCAAATAGAGCCTGACAAAGGAGGACGCGGAATTGTAAGTCGGTTGGGAGCTCAAACATTTGCTTTTCATGCATCTCTAAGGGGATCCCTATTCCTGAGAGGAGCAGGGCTGCGTTGGAATCGGCACTATAACCATCCTCTTCTGCGATAATCTCCTCAAGATCGCCAAGACGCATCCCAATCGCGTCTGTCATCTTTTGCTCATAGAGCTCATCCCTTTCGCTCATAGCCTTCCAGAGGGTGCGATTTCCCATCACAACCACATCCAAGAGTTTAAAATCTCTAAACTCTTCGATATTTTGGTGTAAAAATCCGGTCTTTTTTGGTAACTTGACACTCCCAGATGTGGATGGCTCACCCCCCAATAAAATTTTTAGGAGGGTCGACTTTCCAGCACCGTTCGGACCCGTTAGTCCATAACGGCGGCGCGGGTTGAAGGTCACGCAAACATCTTCAAAAAGAGTGCGCGTGCCGATTTTCTTTGAGACCTTGCTAAGAGTAATCATTCGGGTCTATCCTGCAGAATAGTGGAGTAAAAATCAATGGATTTTTATTTGGCAACAGATGAATATTTGAAATATATTGAAGTGGTAAAAAACTTCTCTAAGCATACTTTATACAATTACAAAATTGACCTGCACAGGTTCAGAACTTTTTTTTACAAAAAAAAAGCAATCACCGAGTTAAGCAAAAAAGATATCCGGTTGTATTTAACAAGTTTGCGCGATGGGGGGCTGTCAAAACGGACCGTTTGCCGCCATCTCTCTGCGATTCGGTCTTTTTTCAAATATCTTATGCAAGGAAAGGTTTTGCAAACAAACCCCCTCGATGGAATTTTTAGTCCCAAGCTGGATAAGCCGATTCCACATATCCTCTCTTACAGAGAAGTTGAGCATTTTTTTGCGCAGCCACAGATCGGAGAGTATTTGGGGTTTCGAGATAGGTGTATGATGGAGCTTTTTTATAGTTCAGCCCTGCGTGTGAGTGAACTCGTCTACTTAAACCGAAGAGATGTCGATCTGGCAAACAGGACTCTTAGAATCAAGGGAAAGGGAGGCAAGCAACGACTAGTCCCAGTGACAGAGAATGCTGCCAAATGGCTAAAAGAGTATTTGAACCATCCCAAAAGGTTTGAAGAGGGAAAACCTCATAGAGAAAAGGATCATGAGGCGCTCTTTTTAAACAAATGGGGAAAGCGGCTTGGAGCTCGCTCGATCACGCGCATGTTCGGTCGCTACCTTTTGATGAGTGGGATTGCGGCAAAAGTCACCCCGCATGCCATTCGGCACACCATCGCAACGCATTGGCTCGAAAGGGGGATGGATCTAAAAACAATTCAGGTGATCTTGGGACACCGTCTGCTGGCGACGACGACAATTTATACGAAGGTTTCAACCCGTCTAAAAAGGCAGGTATACGAAGAGACCCACCCAGCTGCCAAGAAAAAGTCTTCGGAAAAGGGGTAAGCCGGATTCTGTTTAGAGCAATCATTCATCTAGGGGCTTTGTCACCAAAGCCCTCAAGCGGTTTTATAAGAGTTTCTCGGGCGAAAAACCGAATGAGAATCCCTTTTCTCTTGCTTCGAGTGGGGTTTGTAGCATCCATGCGTCTCCGCATGAGAGATCGAGCCACTAGCTCGATATTTTCATCCTGTCTATAAAATAATAGCGGTCTGTTTTCTGTTACACTTTCCGTAGCTTTACAGCTCCCAGTCTTTCACTGGCACCCTTTTCTGCGAAGTCCAGACTTTCCTCTCCCATCCTCGAAAGCTTGGAAGACCCCGAGATGGCAGCGACTGCTTCCTTTTCCGAAGAGACACAAACGTTTTTAAGTTTTGGCAACGCGACGGCGACGACGACGCATTCCAGTAGCAGCTCCTTCTACCGACTCGCTCTCTTGCCAGAAGTGGACACGGGAACAGTGTTCACAAAACGGGAGAAGTTTTCCTTTGCGCACGAGATTTTCGTGCTGGAGTGTCAACGCAATGTGACATCCGCTGCAAGTCCGATTTTCAATCGGGACTACCACGCGATCTTTTTTATTCCGAAGAAGGCGTTCGTAGATTTTTAGAATATCCGGATCAGCGCGCTTTGCAATCTCTTCTCGATGCTCTTTGAGTTGCTGTCCCTCCTCGTTGATCTTGTCAATGCCCAGGTGGATCTCATTTTCAAGCTCCTTGCTGTTGACAATGGAAAGATCGAGGCTCTCCTTCAGTTTGTCTCGAATCTCCTCTTCTGTAGCTTTTTTATCCAAGATGTTTGATGTTTGCTTCTCCACCCCATCTTTTTCCCTTTCAATCGTATTCATTTCCTGGCTTAGGGCATTAAACTCTTCAACCTTCTTGACAGATGCTTGCTTAGTTTCAAGTTTTTTCTGCTTTTCGGATAAAGTCTGAATTTTTTCCTCAGAAAGAGCGATTTCCTTTTCTAAATCAGCAATCTCTTTCTCTTTGATCTCAAGCTGTTCTTTGAGATCGGCTCGCAGATCGCTGACCTGTTTGAGTTCGCTTTGCCGCTGTCTTTTGAGGCGCATAAGACGAATCATTTTGATGTCTAATTCCTGAATCTCAATTATAAGCTCCAATGCCTGGTGCATGTTTAAAACTATCCTCTTAAATCAAAAAACTAGTAGCTCGACATCTTATACGTTCTCTAAAAATTTTTCAAGGGAATAAAGCGTAAAAAAATTATTAAGCCCAGCTTAAGAGACACCTTCCCTGGGAAAACTCGTCCATGATTGAGTTCACAGATACCATTTTGTGTGCAATCATAAAGTGTTGACTTAGGACGAACCTCCTTCAAAGGTGCTTTGTAATTTTTATTTGAAATATAGGGTTAAATGTTTGTCATAAATAGTGAAAATAATTAAAGTTTTTCATATCATATCGTGATATAAAAATGAGGCATAAGATGAGTGTGGCGATAGAACTGCAACCTGGACATAAAACTCTAGCCTTCGCTCTTCAATCCCCCGAGAGGGGGGCTGGCAACCGATCTCAGTCAAGGTTCGATTGGCTATCTCAACTATCAAAAAGGGTCTATGCGGTTTTCTTAGACTACCTATCAGTGACGTTTTTTCCCTGGTCATGGAAGAATAGCAGGAAAAAGAGTCAAGAGATAAAAAGGGGATTTTTGGCTTTTAACGCTCAAAGAAGATACCTGCAAGGTTGGGAGAACCTATTTGTTGTAGGCAGATTTTTAAGAGAAGATGAGCAGCTCTCTCCTCTATTGTTTGAAAAGCTCAAAGAGGAGAGACCTTGGCTTACTACACTCTTTAGTTGTATTGCAAGGCACGAAACATTTATTGATACCATGATTGCTTCGTTTCCCCCTATTTCTTGGATGCAGAATTACCATAAAAATCAGGAATTAACGCTCCTTAAGAGTGCATCTCTCGCTGTAAGGAAGAGCGTAGATAGAATGATTGAGCTTGTAAAAGAGCGTATAAAAGATCGAACTCCCGATGAGCAAAAAATGGTGCGACAAGTTCTGATACTCGGAAAGCGTCTATTTTCCCCTCAAGAAGGAAGATAGACTCTGCCCCACGAGAGTGATTCTTATTCTACAGGCGCGATATTCAAATATTTATTTAAGGAAAATCGTGAAGGAATAAATAGTTGTTTAGGAATAGCTAAAGCGTTTATAGTATAAAAAAAGAAATACAAGGAGGGATAGAATGAGCGTAGTAGTAGAAGTTTTACCTCCATCTAGGACT
>JANQSR010000096.1 GCA_028279205.1 Simkania sp. | reverse complement strand
AGGAATGCATTTCCAAAAGATTTAGAGGAAAAGATCGTTGATCTTCTAAAAAATAAGTACCACGATTTTGGCCCTACATTTGCAGGGGAAAAGATCAGCTTCAACATAACCAAGGCTTGGTTATCTCACTAAAAAAATAAGATGTTAAATTTTATCTCTAATTACATAAAGTAAAGTCACTTTTTTTAAACGCAGTCTCGGGAGGCTCTTTAAGGCGTATTAAAATCGATTGATTTTTGGGAAAAATTTTCATAGACTAATGAGAGAAAATTAAGGCTTGGTATGAACGAAGAGATTAGTGCGAAAATCAAAAACATCAAAGAGCGTCTTTTTCAAATTTGGAGGTTTCTTTGACATTGAAGCAAAACAGGCTAAGATCGTAGATTTGGAAAAAGAGATGGGTCTCCCCCATTTTTGGTTAGATAGCGAAAAAGCAAAAGAGAAGATTTTCCAGCTAAATAAGCTCAAGATGTGGACAGTGCCTGGGGGGGAGATCAAGCGTCGCTTTGAGGATTGCGAAAGTCTACTTTTAGAGATGTCTGAGGAGTCGGATGCCCTTTTTTATCAAGAGCTCGTCGATGAGCTGTTCGCTATAGAGACCAAGTTAGAAGAGTTAGAGGTCAAAAGGATGCTCTCTGGGGAGCTCGACGGCAACAACTGTTTCCTTATCATCAATGCAGGGGCAGGAGGAACCGAATCTTGTGACTGGGTCTCAATGCTTCTCCGCATGTACCAGAGATGGGCACTTAAAAAGGGGTGGAGTGTTGAGATAGTCGATAGGCTTGACGGAGATGTTGCAGGAGTCAAACAGGTTACCCTGCGGGTGGTAGGCTCCTTTGCCTATGGCTACTGCAAGGCAGAAAAAGGGGTTCATCGCCTTGTTCGCATCTCCCCTTTTGATAGCAATGCGCGTCGTCATACGAGTTTTGCTTCTGTCGATATCTCTCCAGAAATTGAAGGTAATCTGGACATTGAGATTTGTCCAGATGAGATCCGGATTGATACTTTTCGCTCGTCTGGTGCGGGTGGGCAGCATGTGAATACAACCGATTCGGCTGTTCGGATCACCCACTTAGAGACGGGAATCGTGGTGACTTGTCAAGGGGAGCGAAGTCAGTTGCAAAACAAGGAGACCTGTTTTAAAATGCTCCGCTCAAAGCTATACGAGAAAAAAATCTTAGAGCGGGACGCAAAGCTTAAAAAGATCGAGGGGGAAAAAAAAGAGATTGCATGGGGCTCACAGATCAGAAGCTACGTTTTTCAACCTTATACCCTTGTCAAGGATATGCGAACAAAGCACGAGACTGGAAATATTCAAAAGGTCATGGATGGGGAACTTGATGAGTTTGTCAACCTTTACCTTAAGGAATTTGCATGACAAAGATCACAGATACCCCCGATTACGATATCAGGTACTCCAAAAAAGAGGATCTTCCCGATTTGGTCGAGTGGATCAGCCATAAAGAGATGATGAGATGGTATCCCGTATCGAACGCGAAAGAGATCGAAGATATGACTAAAAACTGGATCGGGTTTTCCCGTTTTGGTGCCAGCTTGACAGCTGAGTATCAAAAACGTCCCGTTGGCATCGCAACGCTCTTTCTCATGCCCTATCTCAAGCTGGTTCATCACTCTCTTCTCTACTTTATTGTGGATCCCGAGATGCGCGGCCAAGGAATCGCCACTTCTATTGTTAAAAATGTGACCCATCTTGGGAAGACCTATTTCCGTTTAGAGAAGATCCACCTTGAGACTTACGAGGGGTGCCCAGGTCTTTCTATTCTCAAAAAGGGGGGATATGAAGAGATTTTCCGACAAGCCCGTTTTGTTAAAGAAGGGGGGGCTTATCTAGATCGAATTGTGGTTGAAAAGCAGGTTAAACAGGCAAGTGATGGTTAAAAAACCGACTGTTCAAATCAGACCGACAAAGATAGAGGATTTATCCCAAGTTAAGAAATGGCTTTTGGACAAAGATGTTCTCAAGGGGTTTCCCATGATGAACAAACGGGAGGTCGAAGATGCGATCCGGTATTGGCATCAATATGTTGAGCAGAAAATGTCATTGACGGCAATTTACAAGAAAAAGTTAGTGGGCTGCGCCAATCTCTACATCCCACCCATTGAAAAACTCAAGCATCAATCCCTTTTTGTTATTGTCGTTGACAAGCCATTTAGGGGCTTAGGTGTCGGGACTGTTTTGCTCAAAGCTTTGGAAAAACTGGCTAAAGAGTCGTTCAAAGTTGAAATCCTCCATCTCGAAGTGTACGAAAATAACCGGGCTATCAATTTGTATGAGAGGCTTGGATTTAGAAGGTATGGCTCCCATCCTGCCTACTTGAAAGAGGCAGATGGTCTCCAATATGATAAGATCTTAATGCAGAAATCGTTAATTTCAGAGGGCATTACCTGATGGCTGGGCATAGTAAATGGGCAAATATCAAGCACAAGAAAGGAAGAGCAGATGCTAAAAGATCAAAGCTTTTCTCCCGTATTGTCAAAGAGATCATCAGTGCGGTAAAACAGGGGGGGGCAGACCCCAAGTCGAATCCTAAATTGCGACTTGCCATGCAAAAAGCGCGCAATTCAAACTTATCTTCAGAAGTGATCGCTCGCAATATCAAAAAAGCAAAAGGTCACGATCAACAAGATTTTACCACATTGACTTATGAGCTTTATGGTCATGCGGGTGTGGGAATCATCGTTGATGTGATGACTGATAATAAAAACCGGACCGCCTCAGATATACGCATTGCCATTAATAAAAAAGGGGGAACGATCGCATCGCCTGGCTCCGTTGCTTACAATTTTGAGCAAAGGGGGATCATTCAGATTGCAAAGACCCAAGCGGATGAAGAGAGAATCTTTACGCTTTCTGCTAAATTTGGAGTTGAAGACTTTGATAGAGTTGATGAGATCTACGTGATTATTGTAGCTCCAAACAATCTTTTTGATGTGAAAGAGAGGTTTGAATCGGAGCAAATTGTTTGCTTGGATGCAAGTTTAGAGATGGTGCCCAAGGTATGGGTGAAATGTTCAGAGGAAGAGGTTGAGGCTAACTCCGCTCTTATTGAATTCTTAGAAGGGTTAGATGATGTCGACGCTGTTTTCCACAACATGCAAGCTAGTAACTAGCTGCCTCTTTTAAGGGACTCTTTCTCGTCGCAAATCTCTGTCCAAGTAAGGTAAGTGGCAAGCTCTTTTAATTCTTCGATCGATAGGTGTTGATATTCAAACTCCTTGCCTTCGGGAGCCCTCCCTTCTATTAAAAAGGCAAGCCGTTTGGGGTTTTTGCGTGCAAGACACCTAAGAGCGCTTTTCTTAAATTCCTCATAACTAAGGCTAGACATCGCCTCTATTTTCTTCTCAACATGGTGAAAATCGGAGTCGTACTTAAATCCGAGAGTGTAGAGAAGCTCAGCCATTCCGAATAGACTCTCTGGAGGTTTTTTACTCTTTGTGATCAGGCTCTCTTTGATCTCTTCAAAACTTTTCCTTGAAATTTTTGATTCAAAATCATTGACATACCCCTCTAAAAAGAGTTCGAATCGGTCAATGAGTTCTTCTGGTTTGTGGGTGCTCGACTGAACCAAAAAGAGTTGGCATAGCCCGCCATTTTCATCAACTTGAAAAGATTTAGCGATGTAAGCTGCTTGCTGTTTTGTTCGCAGAACGTCAAAAAAATCTGGAGCCATTGCTGTTTCTAATAGGCTCATCGATGCGCTCTCTTTGAAAGAGAAAAGACCCGTTTGCAAGGCCAAGATGGCGCACGATCCAAGTGCTTCAATTTTTTGGCCGATCTTAAAAGGCCCAACGTCTGAAGGAAGGGCAAGATAGGTCGTTTCTATCGATTTTTCTTCGGTAAGGGGGGTGAAGTTTAGGGTTTTTCGAACCATTTGCCAAACTTCTTGAGCCTTCTCTTTGTTCACATTTCCAGCAAGCAATGCCTCTACGTAGAGCTCTTTGAGCAGATGGGTTCTAAAATGGATAAAATCTTCGTAGGTGGTCTCTTGGAGCGCGATCAGTTTTTCGGATGCTCTCGGGTAGTTATTTAGAAAAGTGTGTTTCAGTAAAGAAAGCCCTTGATGATAGGGGGGGGATTTTTGAAAGCTTTGATAGCTGGCCATAAGCGAGGCGTGGCCCAGCTCAAACTCCTCTTTTGTCCAGGTAGATGTTCTCAGAGCGTTTATGATCTTCTCTAAAAAAGGGGCTGCTTTTTCATGGAAACCGGTCAGATGTAGGATTAACTTGCACGCATCATCTGTTTTGATTGAATGTTCTAACCTAGCGGCGTTGGCGTAGTGAGCTTCTTCGTTTAGATGATCACTAAGACAGATTCTAAATAGATCACAGAGGGCAAATTTTTTTGCGCTCTTTTCGAGATATGCTGTTTTAAAGCTGATGATCCAAGCAATTTCTGGGACGAAGTATCGCTCATCTTCCCAATAATAGATTTTTCCGTAGTTATCGCTAGTGAGAAGCTTTGGGATCGGCACCCTCTCTACACCTTTCTGAGTTGTCAAAAGTTCGAAATTTGAGGGGATGTAAGGGTTGGGTTTTGGATAGATGCTTAAAGTGTCGGAAGGTGCCAAGCTCCAATCAAGCAATGTCGATTTATCAACCTTTCGAACGGCATACTGGGCACCTGACCATTTTTCATACATTTCACCCCCAACTTGAGACTCCTCGCTCGGGGCTTTTAGAATGTATTGCGCTTTGTGTGGATCTAGGTGGTTTAAAAAATCGGAAATCTTTTTTGGCTTATAGACCGAAGAGAGTGTTGATTTCTCAGGGAAGGTTTCAAGTGGTTCCTCGGCCATCTCATAGGCGAGATGTGTGATCCATTCGAAAGAAGAGGTGCGCTCTTGATATGCGTAATCAAGTTTCGCACTTGCATAAATCTCATCGAAGAGGTAACGGGGGATTCCATGCTTTTTTAAAGTTTTTAAGGCTTGAAATAGAAGTGCGTGAACGCGGGCTCTCTGTTTAACTCCCTGAGGGGTTAGCTCGATGCTTATTGTGTAAAAACCGCTCTCTTTAGAAAGGGGATCTAATCCAGCAGAGATCCTTGTGATCAATTTTTCCTCTTTAAGTTGACTGTGCAAGCTTCCCTCGTGTCTGCTATTCAAGATATGGGAGAGCAAACGGTCTGTGTTCTTTTCTTTATCCGTAAAAAAGGATCGAGGAAGCTCCCAGTAGAGCTCGAGCTCTCTTCCCGTTGTCAAGGGGGTAATGTGTGTCACCATTCCTTCTCGACCATAACTTATCAGTTTTTGAGAAAAACGTGCTTTGGGGGATTTTCTGAGGGGAGCGGCGCAAAAATGGGAAATGGTTAGCTTTTTTAACGCATCAATGCTCTTATCTGAGTAGAGAACAAGATGAGATTTATCTGAGCTGTAGTTCTCTTGATACCATTTGAGAACAACTGCGCGGGGAAGGTTTTCAAGTGTTACCCTATTGCCCCCTTTAAAGCGGCTATTTGGGTGATCAGGGTTTCCTATCTCTGATACAATCATCGATGTTCGAAAAGATTCATTTTCGATGTTTTTATCGTGCTCTTGATCAACAGCCCGCAGTTCACGCCTCATACTCGAAGCATCAAAGAGGGGGTCGATGAACATGTGAGAAAAGCGGTGCAAGGTGTCACAAAAAGCGTCATGTTTGACTAAAAATGCGTAGACGGTCCGATCATTTGTTGTAAAAGCATTGAGCATGCCGCCGTTCTTTGTCACATGCTTAGAGTAGCTATTTTCTTCTGGATAGGTCTGATTGCCCAAGTGGAGCAGGTGTTCAACAAAGTGAGCCATCCCTGGGTATTCGGTAGGATCGGACCAAGAGCCAACCTCCATACAAAGAGCGGCGGCTGACTGAGTCCCCAAGGGATCAGAAATGAGCAGCACCTCCATCCCATTGTTAAGACGGATCTTGGCTCTTTTTTGACAACTTAGACTGGGAGTCTCGATCTTCAAGCGATTAAGGTCGGCAACCTCTTCGTACGATGGCTGTTTTGCTAAAAGTGGAAAGACGCAAAGGGTGAGCAAACAGGAAAACCATTTCATTGGGCAGACCTCTCGAAAAGTTTATTAAGTTATACCCAAAAAAATTAAAAATTTCACTTTGCAGTAGGGTTCGAACAAAGGTTTTGAGGCCTTCCTCAGCTGTAATCCACCCTATTGGCTTTACTCTAAAGTGAAATTTCCAATTTTTTTGGGTATAGCTCAGAAACTTATCATAATCTGTTTTTACTTGTCTGTATATAGATGCAAACTCTGACTGAGCCCCAAAAGAAAGAGAACAGGCCTCATGAAAATTTTTGGGTCGGCTTTATAAGGCAAAGCGAGAATACTCATCCTCACCCCCTGCTCCAGCACCACCTCTAACCGAAAGTAAAACGATCGATTGCGGAGCTCTTCCAAATAGCACAGGCAAATTTATAATGTGGCACTGCTCCTTTTCTCTAGGCAGATTTTAGTGCTTACTGCGGTCAACTATTCAAGATTTACACGAAGCCATGTAACGGTTGAGTATATTTTATGATTCCAACATAGGCCGATCTTTCAACCCTTCCAGCCACCCTGTCATATAATATTGGCATTCAGGGTCGTTGGGGTTTTTTGTATAAGCCATTGCGTCTATCGATTAAGCAACAGTTTGTCTGTAAAATTTGAGATCTATCCTTCTTAAGCCTTCACATTCATTTATTTTTTTAGCTTCTGGTATAATGCTCCCGCATG
>JANQSR010000201.1 GCA_028279205.1 Simkania sp. | reverse complement strand
TGCCGAATTTGGAGCCCCCTTAGATGACGAATTTCAAGAGCTTCACGCCGTTTTGGCTGCCATAAAGATGCACCTAAAGCTAGATGAGATCAGTGAAAGGTGGGCAAAAGAGGGCAAGCCCCCCCTCTCAATGGGAATTGGAATTCACACAGGCCTTGCGGTCATGGGAAACATCGGCTCCGAAAAAAGGATGGAATACACCGCCATCGGTGACACCGTCAATGTTGCTTCTCGGCTTGAAAGATTGTCTAAAAAAACAGGCAAACCGATCATTGTTTCCAAGGCTATACACGACAAGGTCAAAGAGCATTTTGTCTTTGAAGATCTAAAAGATACCAAACTTCGGGGACGCACAGAGAATGTTCAGATTTACGCCATTGATCCGAAAGTGCAAAAAAATCTCAGTCAATTTAAGGTCAAACACAAGATATAACCTTCGATTTGATCAAAGGCTCTATCTTTTGCTTGCTTTTACCCCCTATTTTTCCTATGAGATAAGGTATGAAAGGTAGGCTAGAAAAAGCAATCATCAATTTTTCTAACTTTAGTTATATAGCTGGTTGTAGCGTCCTCTATCTAATCGCTATTTCGATCCTGGTCTCCTCTGTTTGGAGCATTTTAAACGACATGATTTCTGGGTCGTACACGGTCTACAAGGTTTTGGATGAAGTTGGTTTAATCGTCTTCTCTATGGCTGTTGTCGATGTGGGCAAATATTTGATGATTGAAGAGGTTTTGCAAAAAGGGGTTGCAAAACAGGTTCCCAGTCAGTCGCGCAAAACCTTGACCAAATTCACAATCATCATTGCATCTGCGCTCTCTCTCGAAGGTCTTGTCTTGACGATCGAAGTGGCCAAAGAGGACGTATCCAAGATTTTCTACCCTCTCTTTGTCGTTTTGACCGCAACGATCTACATCGTTGCTGTAGCGATTTATCAGAAGCTAAACGCAAACTCGGAGAAAGGGGTATAGTTTTTACACGGAACATCTCTTCTCTTTTATGAGATATCGCTAGGCTCAAACGAGTCAATAAACTGGGCAATCTGCCGATCGATTTGGTCACACTTATGAGTTGGATAGGAAATCTCAACTTTGTAGAGGGTATTGCCACAGAGAATGAGCTTCCCCTTTGTCTCCCTTTCACCTGAGAAGTGCTTGAAGTTTAAAGAGGGATAAGATTTGAACTCGCAACTGTTTTGATCAGAAAGGTGGGCACCTCCAAGATCGGCGACCAAGAACTTCAAAACCCCTTTCAAAAACATTTTATCTCCCCATTTAAGCCAATGATCGGGGAAGAGCGTGTAGCTTACAGAGATGATACTGCTTTTATCTTTGCATCGATACTCATGGCAGACCAACTTGTCTTCCGATTTGGGAATGGTCAACTCTTTCAAGCTGTACTCAGGCTTGCTCGGAAAAAAGATGGAGAAGCTTTTCTTTTGGGGAATAAATTTAGACCATGTTTCGATACCTGGAGAGTCGCCTGATCGAGCCCTAGCCCCTTTGAAAAGGGTGTCCGATTTGTAAACTCCCAAAAACAGGCTACAAGAGATCAACAGGAGCAAGATTATTCTAGGTACTGAAATTTTCTTTTTATTCATTCTTGAATCGCAACTGTTCAAGTGGTGATAGATTATTACATGGAAGATTTGAGATGTTTTGCTCAACTGGGCAACTCTCTGTTTGGTTTCCATTTAATCGCTGTTTAGTCGATGTTAAGTCCTGATTTATGCTATGCATCATTCCCCTATTTTAAATAGTTTTTTTATATTCATATAATATCAAAAAACCTTGTTTTAATTCAATAAAATTAAATTTATTTAATATTCAAAAAAAATAGTTTGCTCTTCAAGTTATAACCTTTGACAAAATAAATTGATTGTTTTAGGATCGCGCTGTTTTTGTTCAATATGGCGAGAAAAAAGTTCCGAGATGTACTCTTTCATCCTCCGTAAAGTGTTCGTGCTTTTTCTCTCCTTGTTTCTTATCTCTTCTCTTACCTTCTTCTTGATGAAAGCAGTTCCTGGCAGTCCATTTGTCGACGAGCGGGAAATCCCTGAAGAGGTATTGCAGAGTTTAAACCGTCACTACGGCCTTGATAAACCGTGGTATGTTCAATATGGAAAGTATATCAAAGGTTTGATCACCTGTGATTTGGGTCCCTCTCTCAGATATGAAGGGACAACAGTTTTTGGAATTATCAAAGAGGGGTTTCACGTCTCTTTTTTGCTCGGCATCCAAGCCCTCTTAATCTCCCTTTTCCTGGGCATTTTAATCGGAACTTTTGCAGCCACTCACAGGGGGAAATGGCAAGATCACCTGTGCACCCTCCTCTCAATTATTGGTATTTCTGCTCCTGGATTTATTATAGCGACTATTCTTCAGTTTGTTTTTGCGATGAAACTCGACCTTTTCCCTATTGCACGCTGGGGAAGTTTTTCCCATACTTTACTCCCCTCCTTCTCCTTAGCCGCATTTCCAATAGCCTTTATCGCTCGACTGACCCGTTCCAAAATGATCGAGGAGCTTGAGCAAGATTATGTTCAGACAGCCCGTTCAAAGGGGCTTTCTGAAAAAAAAGTTATTTTCAAGCACGTTCTTAAAAATAGCCTTTTACCTGTCATTACCTATTTGGGTCCGCTATCAAGTTCAGTCTTGACGGGCAGTTTTATCATCGAAAAAATCTTTGGAATCCCTGGACTAGGTGGTTGGCTTGTGAAGAGCATTGCCAACCGGGATTACACACTCATCATGGGAATTACCGTTTTTTATAGCTCCATCCTGCTTATCATCGTTTTTTTGGTTGACATCGCCTATACTTGGGTCGATCCTAGAATTCGGATTAACTCAAAAGGGACGCGATGACAGAAAAGATCGGATCATCCCGCTTAGCCCGGTTTCAAACCGATGTGAAAAAGAGTAAAAACTCCCATTGGAAGCGGGTCTGCCACCAACTTCTCAGAGACAAAGTAGCCTTCTTCAGCCTCTGCTTCCTCGCCTCTTTAATCTTGGGAGCCATCTTGATCCCCTGCATCAGTTCACACGCTTACTACGATATCCATCTTAGTCTGAAAAATAGTCCGCCAAGCAAGCTGTTTTGGTTTGGCACTGATGAGCTTGGAAGGTCTCTTTTCACACGCATTTGGTGGGGGGCAAGGATCTCTTTGTTCATGGGCATCTCAGCTGCCCTGATCGATATGATTATAGGGATCTTCTATGGGGCTCTCGGAGGGATGATAGGGGGGAAAGTTGAGGAACTGATGATGCGTATTGCAGACATTCTTCACTCCTTGCCCCATCTTTTGATCGTGATCTTGCTCATGGTGGTCATGAAATCGGGAATTTTCACTATGATTGTCGCTCTAGCGATCACAGGGTGGATCAACATGGCTCGCATCGTACGAGGACAGATTTTGCAAATTAAACAACATGATTTTGTCATGGCCGCTTATATGCTTGGGGCAAGCAGGTGGAGGATTCTCATCCGTCACCTCATCTCAAATGCGGTTGGACCGATCATCACGACGATGACATTCACCATTCCTATCGCTATTTTTAGTGAGGTCTTTTTGAGCTTTCTCGGTTTGGGGATTCAGGCCCCAATGGCAAGCTGGGGAACGATGGCAAGCGATGGACTTTCCGCTTTGCGCTACTACCCTTGGCGCTTTTTTTTCCCCACCTGTTTTATCACTCTCACACTCTTCTCTTTTAATCTCATCGGAGATAGGCTGCGCGATGCTTTTGACCCAAGGCTCCGAAAATGAGCCCCTTATTATCTGTTAAAAACCTATCTACCCATTTCTCCTTAGAAAACAGGAAAATTTACGCCGTTCGCAACCTCTCTTTTGACTTGAAAAAGGGGGAAACTTTTGGAATTGTTGGAGAATCGGGGTGTGGTAAATCGGTGATGGTCAAATCGCTCTCCCGCCTCTTACCCTCTGAAGTTGCAACCATTTCATCAGGAGAGATCCTCTATAAGGGGCAAGACCTGCTTAAAAAGAGTCAAAAAGAGATCAGATCATTTTTGGGCAAAGAGATGGGAATGATCTTTCAAGATCCCATGACCTCCTTAAATCCAACCATAAAAATCGGCAAGCAGGTTGGAGAAGGATATAGGATCCACTATCCAAGGGCAAAAAAGGATGAGATCAAGCAGCGGGTCATCAAACTTCTAACCCAATTAGATATTCCGGATGCCAAGTCCCGGTACAACCAATATGCACATGAATTGAGTGGTGGCATGAGACAAAGGGTGATGATTGCGATCGCAACGGTTGCAAAACCTCAAATTCTCATCGCAGATGAGCCGACAACAGCACTCGATGTGACAATCCAGGCTAAAATTTTAGATTCACTCAAAAAAATTCAACAAAAAGAGGGGATGAGTATTATTTTTGTCACCCATGATCTCAGCCTTGTTTCAAGTTTCTGTGACCGTGTTGCCGTGATGTACGCAGGAGAGATTGTCGAAATTGCACCAACTCAAGACCTTTTCAACTCCCCCAGACACCCTTATACACGTAGCCTTATCGATGCCGTTCCTCGGATAGATACACCGAGAGAAAACCCCCTCTACATGATCCAAGGAACTCCTCCCGATCTCTCCTTAAAACCGCCTGGATGCCATTTTGCTAAAAGGTGCCAACATGCCAGAAAAGAGTGCTTTGTGAAAAAGCCTTCCCTTTTCTCTGTCAAAAAAAATCAGATGACACGCTGTTGGCTCCATGGAAAGAAGGGGTAAAACGTGCAAGAAAGAGCATTGCTAGAGATCAAAAACCTCTCCAAAACCTTTCGCGTAAAAGAGAAGAGGCTCAAAGCTGTCGACAATGTTTCTCTAAACATTTACCCTGGAGAAACTTTTGGACTTGTTGGTGAGTCGGGATGTGGAAAAACGACACTTGCACGCCTTCTAATGCGCTTTTATAAAGCAGAGAGTGGCGACATCTTTTTCGAGGGGGAAAATATTCTCAAGTGCAGCTTAAAAAAGATGCGAAAGTTGCGCGCTCACATGCAGTATATTTTCCAAGATCCTTACACCTCTTTAAACCCACGTATGACGGTTGAAAAGATCATTTCCGAACCGCTGAGCATTCACCGTGTGGGCTCTTCAACAGGGAGAAAAAAGCGCGTTTTTGAGCTCTTAAGCCTTGTGGGGTTAAGCCCAGAGAGTGCTCACCACTTTCCTCACGAATTTAGCGGGGGTCAAAGGCAGAGAATTGGGATCGCACGCGCTCTTGCATTAAACCCCAAGCTCGTTGTGTGTGACGAACCGACTGCTGCTTTAGATGTTTCTATCCAAGCGCAGATCATCAATTTGCTCAAAACATTACAAAAAAAGATGGGACTCTCTTACCTCTTCATCTCTCATGACCTAACCATTGTCAAATATCTCTCAGATCGGATTGGGGTGATGTATCTTGGAAACCTGGTCGAGTTAGCCTCAAGCTCTGAGCTCTACACCCATCCCCTCCATCCCTATACCCAAGCGTTGCTCACTGCAGCCCCCTCTTTTGCATCCTCTTCAAAACGCAGCCTCACACATGCTTTGCTCAAAGGGGAGCCGCCGAGTCTGATCGCCCCCCCTGAGGGGTGCGCTTTTTGCCAGCGGTGTCCCAAGGCAATGCCGATTTGCAAGAGAAAAAAACCGAGCTGGAAGGGGGTCTCGCCGACACATAAAATCGCCTGTCACTTGTACGATAGGGCTAAAAATTAAATAAATAGGGTAAAACAATGAAACTTCTCCTCTTAAAACCTCGCGGATTTTGTGCAGGTGTCGTGCGCGCAATCGAAACTGTTGAGCGCGCACTTAAAATTTGGGGCCCTCCCATCTATGTGAACCATCAAATCGTACATAACAAACATGTCGTTAAGGATCTAGAAAAAAAGGGGGCGATCTTTCTCGAAGATTTAAACCAAATTCCCGAAGGATCGAGAGTGATCTACTCTGCTCATGGAGTCCCCCCTACTCTGCGTGCACTGGCAAAAAAAAGGGGTCTTATCGAAATTGATGCGTCGTGCGGTCTTGTCATCCGCATCCACTCAGCTGTCAAACGGTATGTCAAAAAAGGGTATCATATCCTTTTGATCGGACATAAAACACACGTTGAGGTGATTGGAACCAAAGGGCAAGCTCTTGATCATACAACAGTTATCGAATCGGTCTGCGACATTGAAAAGCTTGAGTTTCCCCCAGATCAAAAGCTTTTTTACATCATGCAAACAACTTTAAGCCTCGATGATGTCGGACACATCACCAAAGCTTTGCTTGAAAAATACCCCCATGCCGAAACATTAAACAGCTCTTCCATCTGCTTTGCCACGACAAACAGGCAACTCGCTCTACACGCCGTCTTAGATTCTATCGACCTGATCTTGGTCGTGGGGGATCCCATGAGCTCAAATTCGAATCGACTAAGAGAGATTGGGGAGAAAAGGGGCATTCCGAGCTACCTCATAAACTCTCCCCAAGAGATCGATCCTCGCTGGCTAGATCATGTCTCATCTATTGCTCTAACGGCAGGAGCATCCACTCCCGAATCGGTTGTAGAGCGGTGCATTGAAACCTTGCAATCTCTAGGAGTAAAAGAGATAGAGGAGATCGAGTACACAAAGGAAACCGTTTTTTTTCAACTTCCCAAAGAGGTTTTGAATCCGACTTGATTTTTAATTTTATCACTTGCATACCTCGTATAATTTAATCCTGGGTTAGTGAGTGGAGAAAAATTCACGAGAGTTTCGCACTCAAATCGACAAAAACTCTTTCAAGCGGGTATTGGGGATCGGAGATCTTTTTGCCGTAGGCTACGGAGATTTGGGATCTTCCATCTACTATGCTCTGGGAATCACAGCGATGTTTTCTTTGGGAGCGACCCCCATCTCACTCGCTCTAGCGGGGATGGTCTTTGCTTTCACAGCCCTATCTTATGCAGAGCTCTCTTCGATGGTCAAAGAGACGGGCGGCTCGGCCACTTTTGCCCGTTATGCATTCAACGATCTGGTCTCTTTTATTGCGGGTTGGGCTCTTCTGCTCGATTTTATTGTCACCATCTCCATCTCCTCTTATTCGATCACCCCCTATCTCTCCTTCTTTTTTAAGCCGCTCAAACAGGTAGAGTTTAAGATCGGAGCGACAATTTTGATTATTTGCTCTCTTTTCCTCCTCAATTTTAGAGGGGTTAAGGGGTCTGCAAAGGTTAGCTGGTTCTTAACAACACTGACACTTTGCACACAGGTCGTTGTGATTATCATTGGATCGGTTTGGCTTGTGAATATCCCGGATTTGCTCGACCATTTGCGCATCGGCACTCACTCTACCTGGTCACCGACGTGGGATCAATTTTGGAAGGGAACAGCCATGGCAATGGTTGCCTACACGGGAATCGAATCGATGGCGCAGTTGAGTAGTGAGGCCAAATCCCCTAAAAAAACGGTTCCTAAAGCGATGATGATGGCTATGGGGATGCTTCTTTTCGTCTACATCGGCCTTTCGATTGTTGCTCTATCTGCCGTTGATCCAAAAACGCTCAGCACAGAATATCTCGAAGATCCGATTGCAGGCATTGTCAATGCATTCGGGTTTAAAAGTAAATTTTTAGGGGGGTGGATTGGGATTTTAGCAGCCATCATTTTATATGTTGCTTCAAATGCTGGACTCATTGGCGCTTCACGCCTCTCTTTTAACATGGGAGAAAACTACCAAGTCCCCCACTACGTCTACCGCTTGCACCCCCGCTACAAATCCCCTTATGTCTCACTTGCCATTTTCTCTTTGTTAGCCATCGTTATTGTCATTGGAAGTCGGGGAAAATTGACATTCCTTGCAGATCTTTACAACTTCGGGGCGATGTTAGCTTTCTTTATGACCCATCTCTCTTTGATCATCTTGAGAATACGCAAGCCAGAGGATAAGAGATATTTTCGGGTTCCGTTTAATTTTCGGATCAAAAATATTTCAATCCCAATTACGGGTGTTTTGGGGGGCATCGCTACTTTCGCCACATGGGTTTTGGTTTTGATCAATAAACCAGATGGACGCTATTTGGGCATCATCTGGTTGACACTCGGTCTTCTCATGTACTTTTTTTACCGGAAGAAACAAGAGCTTCGCCCCATGGGAAAGGTCAAGATTGAAAAGATTGAGATTCCCGAATACCAAGCAAACAGTTACCAAAAAATTTTGGTTCCGACGCGAGGAGGAAAGGAGACACAAACTGTGCAGATGGCATGTGAGATAGCGAAGGTTCATGGAGCTAAGGTGACAGCCTTACATGTGATTGAGATTCCGTTCTCTCTCACACTCAACGCCTCTTTGCCTTACCGTATGCAGGTCGCTGAGTCGATCTTAAAAAGAGCTGAAGCGATCGGGCTTGAATTCAACATCAAGGTCGACCTTCAAATCATCAAAGCACGCTCTCTTAGTAGAGCGATCACCTACCTCGTAAAAAAAGAGGGGTATGATCTGCTCGTGATGGGAACGACCCTGACAAAACAGGGAACATCCAAAGGGCACGGGAACCACTTAGAAAAGATACTCAAAAGCTCAATTTGTCCTGTTATGCTCTGCTTTTCAGCCGCTCGCCCTCTCAAGACACAAAGCTAATTTTGTGCACTAAAGTCGATCAGTCTAAAACGGCTGGGATTTCCCGCTCGCCTCAGTTAAATTTTTTACCCAAATAGGGTAAATTGTCTAAATCAAGCTTTTCTCTCAGATAAACAAGGATTTACGTATATTTTCAGGGACGGGTAAATCAGGTCTCATCAACATTCGCTGCGCACCGAAATCCATAGGTTGGATCTACAATGCCAGGGTTGTTACGGTGGCGATGAGAACAGCGGAGATCCTCTTCTAAACTCTTCCAACAGCCACCACGCAGAACACGATAGACCCCCTGAAGTGGCCCTTTCGGATCTTCTGGCTCCTGCTGGGATAGCTCGTAGTAGTTGTATTCATACCAATCTTGACACCACTCGTAAACATTACCAGCCATGTCATAAAGACCATACTCATTGGGCGGATAGCTCTTGATCGTTACGGTGTCAGTACCAAAAAAGTTTGCCTGCGTCCTTTCAATTGTCATTCCCGTTGGATAGACCCTATCCTCCTGCCCAGAAGAGGCGGCAATCTCCCACTCTGCTTCGGTTGGCAGCCGTTTTCCCACCCACTTAGCGTAGGCGACAGCTCCATACCAAGTCACACCGATCACTGGGTGATTTTTATACCCTGATTCAATGATGAGCTTTCCACTGTTCCGTTTGATACGGGACTCTTTCAATTGGATCATGGTTTGATTGTTTGCATCCCTCTCCCCTCCCATCACCTCGAGAAAGCGGACAAATTGCTCGTTTGTCACGGGGCAGACATCCATTGCGAAACTGGTAAGTGAAATGGTGTGTCTGGGTCTTTCATCCCTACCCCCTTCGTTTGAACCACGATGAAACTCTCCCCCTTTGATGATCACCATATCACTTTCGAGTGGTGTGACATCTTTAACCTCATCCTGTTTAGGTGTGTAGCGCGCAACCGTTGACTCAACATGGAAAGCGGCTGCGGGGTCAGGATCATACTCAGGACGTTTGATTTCACCAGGATTGAGCACTGGTTTGGGGTTATTTTGACGGACAGATCCTGAAATTTCCTGAAAGATGCGGCTCTGATGACGGGCGACTTTTGGTTTAGAGTCTACCAAAAGAGAGCCCCTCACTTGCCCGCTTGCTTTAGCTTGGGATGCTCCATACCCCTCCTCCCAGTCTAGAGAGTTTGACCTTTCCTCCGTTTCCCCCCCCCCTTTTTCAGCAGCTGCACCTATTTGACCCCTTTCTGGGCGAATCAGTTGCTCTAAAACCGCAGGCAACGAGTCAGGCCTTAAGGTGGGATCAGGCTTTAGACACTCCTTGATAAGAGCATCCCAGTTTAAGCGAAAATCGGGATAGATCTCCGAAGGCAGAGGGAACCTTCCTTCTGGAAAGGTGTACATCATCAAAAAATAAGCTAAAACGCCAAAAGCGTAGACATCCGCCTGTGGGCCTACCAACTTTTCTCGGTAGGTCTTCTGCTCAGGTGCAAGAAAGTGATAGGTCTGTAAAAACGAAGCGTGCAGCTTCGACAGCTTGCTCGACTCGAGGAAATTGGTCAAGTAGGTCTCCTCTTTTTTCTCTCTTAAAGTCGAGGAGGAGGGCTTGCTTACCGAAAGCTGATCGCAGAGCACTTTATAAAGACGGGTCAAAATCACAGCCTCTCCCACAATACTTGAAAGACCAAAGTCTGAAAGGTAGACGTGAAGCCCCCTCTCCCCTTTGCCGATAAGGATATTATTAAGCTTTATGCCGCGATGAGCTAAAAACTCCCCGTTGACCTGCTTTTGATGTGCGTATTGAAGCGCAGAGACCACTTGTGAAAGGAGCTCTAAAATCTCATTTTCGTTGAGAGATTGCTTGTTCACTCCAAGATACTGAGTCAGATTTGTCGTTTCACCAAAACAATCGACGATACAATCGGTGACGAGAAAATAGTACCCTTCAGCAAATGAGACGGTGTGCACTTTGACAATATGAGGATGGTGAAGGGTGGCTAATACCCCGACATCCCTTTCAAATCTTTGGATAAAGTTGCGATCACCTGCGAGCTCTTCTGGTAAGACTTTGAGAATGAACTGCTTTTTTACAAAACGGTGCTCGGCTAAATAGACACTTCCGAGAGTCCCTTGGCCAATTTTTTTGATAATTGTGTAATCACCGAGTATCTCTTTTTCCATAAACCTAATCGATCCTTATAAAACACCCAGATACTTCGCAAAGTAGTAAGATGCGACCAAGACGACGACAAGTACAGCCGCCCAAGCCAAGCTGGGAAGCCACTTCACGCCATGTTTTAAACTTCCTCTGACCTCGAGTGTTCCAATTCCATAAGAAAAGTCGTGCGAGTTGGATTCAGTCTCAAACACCTTTGGATGATCCCGAATCATCTCCTCCCCATCCAATCCCAAAAAATTGGCGTACTGTTTGAGAAAGCCCAACATGTAGACAGGAGATAAGAATCGCTCTTTTCTTCCCTCTTCGATTGCCTCAATATAGGCAGAGCGAATAGAGGTTGCATTCTCAACCTCTTTGAGAGAGAGGTTGAGCCTTTTTCTCTCGCTTTTAAATCTCTCACCAATTTCCTTTATATCCTGAGTCATAAAGCCCCTATAAACTAACTTTTTTCAAAAGGCGGCAAAAAGGTGTGAAATGTGGCAACACCCACCTCTTCTAACCAAACACTGCCCTGTGCTTGTTAAAAGCCCAAACTTTATGTCAACAGCTCTGTTATTTGCAACTATTTTTGGCCGAATAGATGCAATCAAAAGTGTGGTGGAGGCTACTCGATAAAAAGGGTTCTGTTACAAGCTGTTGGATCCTTTTGCAGCAAAAGCTTACTATCCGCTCCACAAAAGTACCGCCAACAAGGGTTTTGTACACAAACTACCACTACTTCCTCCTATGTGCAATTAAAAAGGCAAAAGATGGTAATATTTAAGCTATGAATGCATCTGCGTGTTTCGTAACCAAGATCGATCTTGCGATTGCCTCCAAGCTGGAAAAAGAATTGCGTGAGCAGGGTTTTGAATTTTCCCACCCCAAATATACGCTCTTTCAAGCTAAAAAACGGGGCATCTCCTGTACGCTTTATAAATCGGGGAAATTAACCGTCCAGGGGAGTGAGAAGGGCGATTTTATTACGTTTTACCTAGAACCCAACATTTTGGGCTCTTTGTCCTATTCTCATCCAGAGACTCTCCTGGATATGACTCCACATGTTGGTGTGGATGAGTCGGGCAAGGGGGATCTCTTTGGACCCCTTGTGATCGCTTCCCTTTTTGCTGATCAAGAGGGAATTGCCCATCTTTCTAAAATGGGCATTCGTGATAGTAAAAAGATGACAGATGGTTCGATTCTTAAATGTGCCAAGCAGATCCGTCAACAGTTCTGTTTTGCCCTGGTGACCATTTTTCCACAAAAATACAACGAGCTTTACGAAAAATTTCGAAACCTCAACCACCTTCTCGGCTGGGGACACGCCACGGCTATTGAGAAGATTCTCCAAAAG
>JANQSR010000199.1 GCA_028279205.1 Simkania sp. | reverse complement strand
TTTTTGGAGCCCTTTTTCCATGGAACAACTTTATTGTGCTTCTAGAGTCGTTTTCTGTATTTCTTTGGCAATTTTAATTTTTCACCCAACTCACAATTTTTCAAAGGCTATATAGCGATTTTTTCCAATTTCAAAATAGTTTCATTTTTCGAATATTAGCTGTTTTTTTGGAGCCGTGTTTTGCATGCAAGAAAAGGTAGGATTTAAACATCCCGTGCCAACAAAGGTGGGCAATCGCCGCTGGGAATAGACCTAATCCGATCTGCATAAACACAAACCCCATCTGAGCCATCGTCGAGCAGGCAAGAAGCCGTTTAATGTCAGACTGTATGAGTTTCCAAAATGTGCCGACGATCGTGTTTACAAGGCCGCACAAGATCAGAATTTCCATTAAGGCAGGTAGCTCCCTGTAGATAGGAAAAAACCGGATCAATAAAATCCCCCCTCCGTTAACAAGACCCGCATGCATAAAAGCTGAAATGGGCGTGGGCGCATTTAAGGAGCTAAGGAGCCATTTATGGAAAGGAAATGCTGCTGAAAGGATCAGAGCCCCAATAAAAAGGGGGATCGAAGCGAGTAATAGAGACCATTTCGAGAGATGCTTTGTGTTTTCAAAAATAAGCGAAAGGGAGTGAGAACCTGTCTGATAAGCTAAAAAACAGAGAGCCCCTGCAATCAGAGCAAACGAGCAGCCCAAGTAATTTAGGGCAACAACTCCCGACTCTTTTGAAGCCTTCCACGCCGATTTATGAACGATCAATCTGACCAAGAAAATGTAGCTAATTCCCAAGCTAAGGAGAAAAATAAAGATATGATTTGAGAATACAAAACAGAGCAGAGAGGCTGTTAACCCGTTTAAGAGGGTAAAGAAACGGGAAAAGTAGAGATCTCCATGCATATAGCGGATTGAAAATCTTTGAACAATCCAACTCATGAATAGGATCAAAGCAGCAAGCAGCCAAGAGAGCTGTGTTGCCAAGAAACCAAAAAGAGGAGGTTGTACTGGTCTAAATTTTAAACAAAACAACGTGATGATCAATCCTGAGCCCATCAAGTAGCTCGAAAATCTAGCGCCCAAGTCAACTCTTTTCTTTGGAGCGCACACTAAATGGATCAAACAGGCAATCAAAGGGAGAATGATGGGGATGAAGTAGATCTCTGTGAATTTAACCATGACAGTGACAAATATTTAAGATAAAAAAAATAAACGGGAAAAAACAAGATTCTCAAATCTTGAAAGAGGTAATTATCTCACATTTTTAATTTTTACCCCCGTTTTTTTATCTTTTGACTGTGTTGAAAAAATCAATTTTTTCAGGAGGTTCAAAGCCCCCATTTTTCACCTAAACCTTTGATTAATTGACAGATAAATAATTATTTTTATGTTACTTAAACATAGAATTTAACTTTTTCGGTTTATTAAATTTTTTTATTTTTTATTTGGTTTTTGGTGATTTTTTCAATTCAGTAAACGCAGAAAGGGATGAAAATCGAGAGCGTCATCACAGTTACGAGGGAGAAAATAAACATTTGACGCGCCCACTTTTGATCACTGCGAGCCCAGAACCCTTTGATACCAATAAAAAGCCAAAAACCCCCTAAAATGAGGGTCACAAAGAGGTATAACCTATTTGTGTAGCCACAAAGGTTAAGCAAACTAGAACAGAGAGTGAAAGCTGCGATGTAAACGAGCATTTGAACTTTCACCGACTTCATCCCTTTCCTTATGGGTAAGGTGAGAATAGAGGCTGCTAAATAGTCTTCCAACCGGTAGACGGCGATCGCAAAAAAATGGGGCATTTGCCAAAAAGCAAGGGTTCCAAAAAGGAGAAACGCCGCGAGATCAATCCGATTTGAAACGGCCGTGTACCCTACGACGGGGGGAATAGCCCCAGCTATACTCCCAATGAGAGTGTTTTGAACTAAGCGGTATTTGAGAAGTGTATAGAGGGCAATATAGACAAAAAATCCCAAAAGAGAGACAAGAAGTGCGACGATGGTTGTGAATTTTGCAAGAATGAAAACACCCAAAAACCCAAGCAGTGCCGCGTAAATGAGCGCATCTCTCGGCTCGACTATTCCCCTCGCTAAGGGGCGGTTTCTTGTGCGCTTCATCTTCTTGTCAGCTTCCCGATCCACATAATTATTGAGAACGCAAGCAGAAGCAATCACTAAAGATAGCCCCCCAAGTGTAGAAAGAAGCAAAGGGAGATTGAAATAGCCATGGGAGGCTAAAGCAAACCCTCCAATCGTCGTGACCCCATTTCCAATGATGATCCCAGGTTTTGTCAGCATCAGATATGCACTCAGCAAAAAGGATGGTGGCTCTGCTCTTTCCATAAAAAAACTCTCAACGTTTGTAGACTCAAATCTAACAGTTACTATAAGGTGAGGCTAATCAAAACCAACAATTAAAATCAGGTCCCGTTCATGAAAAAATTTTTTCTTCTCCTCTTACCCCTTGTAAGTCTTTTTTTTGTTTCCTGCAACAAAAAAGGGGACTCCCCTCAATCAAGCAGTTGTTGTTCGAGTGAAGAGGATCACTGTAAAACCAAAATGAAAACGTGCAAAAAGGGGTGCGGTTGTGGATGTAAAAACGATTAAGTTTGGGGCATCGGCATCATATTGTAATGCAAATGGTGCATGATCCAAATCGATCCAGAAACCATAATGAACATTAAGAAAATCATGAGAAGGAGCATGAGCAGACTCCAAGGGGGTTTTTGCTCAAGTCCAATATGCAGGAAAAAAACCAGCTGCAAAATGACTTGAAGAGAGGCAAAGATCGAGATTTCACTCACAAGGACAAAGTTTGAGGATGTGTGATGGGTTGCGATCCGATAGGTCGCGAT
>JANQSR010000189.1 GCA_028279205.1 Simkania sp. | reverse complement strand
CAAGAGATGACCCGTTCAGTTCTCCTTATCGATCTGGGGGTTCCGAGAAACATCGATCCTGAACTATCTCATGAGCCTAATGCCCATCTTTACAATATTGATGACTTAAGTCGAAGAGTAAATAGCTTAAAGAAAATGAGCCAGAAGAAGATCAACTCTTACGAAGTTAAAATAAAAAATCGGGTGATTAGACAGGCTTTTTTATTCTCCCAAAAGCAAAAGAGATGTACTGAAATGAAAAATCGGTAAGAGGGGTCTTATTTTGAAAATTTTCTTAAAAGTGCAATTTCCCCTTTCCACATGGTCTGCCCTTCGGGAGTTTCCAAATATTTGGGAACCCCTGCCAACTCTTTGATCTGCATCATGGATCGAAAACCCTCCAACCCAATCTCCCCTTGCCCGAGCGAAGCATGTCGATCTTTACGTGAGCCCAAACTGTGCTTCGAATCGTTGACGTGAATCGCTTTCAAGTAGCTAAGGCCAACGACGCGATCAAACTCTGAAAGGGTCGCTTCCCAGGCCTTTCTATCCCGAATATCATAGCCAGAGGCGAAGATATGACACGTATCGATACAGATGCCCATTGGCAAGACGGCTTTAACCCCATTGATAATGTGAGCGAGATGCTCAAAACGGTGCCCCACACAGGTTCCCTGACCCGCTGTTGTTTCTATGAGCAAAGTGAGCTCTGAGTCATTTTCAAAAAGCGGTTCCATTTTGACAAGGCTTTCGATGATCCGATCCAAGCAACGCTCCTCTGCATCACCCGTAGCAGCGCCAGGATGAAAGTTAAGAAAGCTGAGTTTAAGCGCAAGACAGCGGGAAATCTCCTCTTCAAATGCCTTGAGACTACGGGCTAGAACCTCCTCTTTCGGAGAACCGAGATTGATCAGGTAGCTATCATGACTCATCACTTTTTGAATGTTTAAGCGGGAAAGGGTCTCATGCCATTTCTCTTTTCTCTCTCTTGAGAGGGGAGAGTGAGTCCACCTCTTTTGATTGGCGGTAAAAATCTGAATGGTCGTAGCACCGATCTCTTGTCCACGCACGAGTGCCAAATCAAGCCCCTTGGCAATTGACATATGGGCACCTATCAATAACTCATCAGCTTTTGCCATATAAAAAAATAGGTACCTACTTCCTTGAATTAGTGTGTGTGAGCTAAGAACTCACAAACAAGGGCTATATTAATGGGCAGAGGAAAAACGATCTGATCAACTTGTGGCTTAGACAAAAGTTGACCCGAAAAACCCTTCTCATCTTTTGAAAGATAATCAGGAACAGAGGAGGAAGTATTTAAAAAAGACTCTTGAATCACTTTCACATTTCGTGATTTTTCCCTGATTGCAATCGACATGCCAGGCTCTACTTGGAAAGAGCGAATATCTACTTTCTTTCCATCTACAAGCACGTGACCATGAGAAACAATTTGGTGTGATTGGAAGATTGTCGAACCAAAATTAAGCCTGTAAACAAGGCTATCCAATCGACACTCGAGCATCTCTAAAAGAAGGTGAGCCGTATTTCCTTTTTTCTTTACAGACTCGTGGTAGTAGCGAAGAAGCTGTTTGTCTTTTAGCATTCCGTAGACAGCCTTGAGCTTCTGCTTTTCCTCAAGCTGAATGCCGTAGTCCGACTTCTTTCTTCTTTTAGCCCCATGAACTCCAGGAGGATTTAACTTGTGAAGAAGTGGATTTCTCAAACGACCAAAAACGTTGACACCAAATCGCCTGGCAATACGATTTTTCGGACCTGTATAACGTGACATATTTTAAAAGACCTCAAAGGAAACTAATGGGGTAATTTTGACGGAATTGATAGATTTGACGCAAGACAATTTTTTTTTTATTCTATCACTTAAGAAAAATTTAACACTTTGTGACTGTTTGGTGTTTGATTTTTGTGCAATATTCAGCTAACCTAGTAGACTTATGTCTTATCTCGTTCTTGCATTCTATCTCATCGAGCCGATTCAAATTCCCCTCAAGGCTATCGAAAATTTCAAACGATTTATGGATAGCCACGACATGAGGGGACGCATTTACATCAACGAACAAGGGATTAACGCTCAGCTGAGCATCCTTAAAGGGCAGGCTCCCCTCTTTCTCGACTGGTACCTCTCTAAAGAGCCCTTTAATAGGACAAAAAAGATCCATCAAACCCCCTATTTTGAGCACGCCTTCCCCAAAAAAACTGTCAAATACAGAAGAGAGCTCGTTGCTTTGGGACAGAGTGTCGATCATTCAAAAAGAGCTACACCTGTCAGCCCCAAAGAGTGGGAGCAGATGCTGAGTGAAAATAGAGAAAACACCCTCATTCTCGATGTGCGCAACGACTATGAGTGGGAAGTGGGTCATTTTGAGGGGGCTCAAAGACCCACATGCCGCACATTTTCCACTTTTTCCCCTCTAAGCAATCAGATTGAAAAAAAGTTTGATGCTCAGAAAACAAAGATTTTTATGTATTGTACAGGGGGAATTCGGTGCGAATTTTATTCGAGCTTGATAAAAGCTAGAGGGTACCATCACCTCTATCAGCTAGAAGGAGGGGTGATCAATTATGGAAAAGAGATCGGAAACAGGCACTGGAAAGGGAGCCTATTTGTTTTTGATGACCGTCTTGTCACTCCGATTTGCGACGAAAAGAGTGAGATGATTGCTCATTGCTCTTTTTGCAATGCAAAGACGGAAAGCTACTATAATTGCGCTAATTTAAACTGTAACGCCCTCTTCCTCAGCTGCTTTTCTTGTTATACAGGCCGTCTAGGATGCTGCTCAAAAGGGTGCGCAGAGTCTGGCGGCAAAAGGAGTATCAGCTTTGACAAAAAAAGCAAGCCTTTCCGAAAGCTCTCTTTCGAAGAGAAAAAATGGCTTAGGCAACTTTGATGATCTATTCAGTCTGTTTTTTCTTGTCGATCAGCTCGATGGCGGCCGCTTTTAACGTCTTAATCCCCTCTTCGAAGCCGACTTCCATCAGAAGTCTATCGAGATCATTCATCTCTGATTGTAGTTGGTCGCACAGAGATTCGAGTTTGGCCACCTTCCTGAGCAGTTCATCTTGATCCATCTTCCCCCTCAAAACAGCGAGGCGTACAAGTTTTCATTCAACCTACATATATGCAGAAAACGTGCCAAATGCAAAGAATGAAACATGTCTAGCGACGATAAAAAAGGGAAAGCAACCTAATTTAAGAGGTTTAAAGAAAACCGATTTTTCTAAAATGGCTTAAAAGAGGATCAACTAAACCGCTTAGCCCTGGCATTCATGATGGCAACATTTTCCGCCTGCTCAACGAGCTCACGGTACCGTTCTTTGCTCACATGTACGTTGTTGTAGTAGTAGCTCACTTTAGACATCCCATCAAAATAGAGAGTCGAAGTTCCATGTTTTTCCCCTTCACACCACTGGGTCTCCTCCACAATCGTTTCACCATCGACAAAGTGACGCTCTATTCCATGTTTAACCCCACCCTTATAGGTCACTTCTAAATAGCGAAGTCCATTTTGAAAATAAACGGCAGGTCCATCTAAAATATTATGGTGGTAATTTTCGAGGGAAATGGGTTCTCCCGAAGGGGCAAAAACCTTTTTCTCCCCATGAACCTTCCCAAGAAGAAGGGATGTGATTGTGTGGGGCACTCCGTGAGGATGGAGCGTTTCACGCAAAACGGGAAATCCCCCTTCGATACTCTCTCTGAGAACCACCTTCCCGTGCTGATTTCTTGTAATACGGCGGCCTTGACCTTTGCTAACTCGATAGAGCACTTCGTTGTTTTTATCGTAATACTCCCCTTCTAGAAGCTCGTCATACCGGTATTCTTCCACACTAAGGGGGGTTCCCGAACCAAACCAATAGGTAATTTTCACATGGGAAGGGGAGAGAAAGAGCTCTTCTCTAAAGGGAATACCACGCAGGTTGCACTCCGTTTTTTTCACGAGTCTTCCCCTTTCGTAAAGAGAGATCGATTCGGTTACATTAGAGTGAGGATGGGTGCAGGTTGTCAAGCCGTGCAGCTCGCCCCTTTCATAGTGGGACGTGACACTCACTCCGTTTCGCAGTATAGTGAGCACTTGACCTGGGTAGGTCGCTCTTTCCCATTCCTCTTTCGAAACATCATAGCCATACTTGTGAATATAGCGCTTGGAAACAACGTTTTCTTCCCTATCCTTATCCAATTTGTGGCACCCAACTGCGAAAAGAGGGATTAAAAACAGAACTAACCAACTCATGGAGTCTCCTCACAATTTAAATCGATTCTTCATCTTACCATTTCAGGAAATCAAGATAAACCCAAAATTTGTGATCGAAGGTGGTGTGAAACATGCTCTACCAAGAGAGCGTGCTCTTTGTCAACCTGACTTTGCTCAACCGTTTTTTGATCATCTCTGTAGGTCAGGCGGAAAGTCACATTTTTGTACCCCACCTTCACCTTTGAGCCTTCGTACACATCTAGCAACAAAGAGTGTTTGAGCAGCTTTGACTCAAACGCGTCGAAAAGGTGTAACACCTCCCCTATGGGAGACTCTTTTCGCAAAGAAAAGGTCCAGTCCCGACAGGAACTCGGAAAAAGGGGAAGAGAATCGATCTTTTTAGAGACAGCTTTAAGTTTTATGAAATATTCGAGATCTAACTCAGCAAAAAGGACTGGCTCATCAATGTCCAAAGGGGTCAAGCAGTCTGGATGGATCTCACCCAAAAAGCCAAGGGGAGTTGCCTGTGCATCATCGATCCAAATCTCTGCTTGCCTTTGAGGATGAAAATCGCCTAAATGGGAAGGAGAAAAAAGGGGGGTCGATCTCCCAAGGCTCAAGAGCACATTTTCTAAAACCCCTTTGAGGTCAAAAAAATCGACGGTGCGCGGCTTGTTTAGGAAATGGTAAGGCTCCTTTTTGCCTGTCATGATGAGAGAGAGTGTTAAAGGCTCACAAAACTTATCATCACAATTTTTGAAGTAGATTTTGCCTATTTCAAAGGCAGATATCTCCTTGATCTGATGATCAAAATTGTATTTAACCGATTGAAGAAGACCAGGAAGCAAGGAGGTCCGCAAAACAGATTGATCTAGGGAACTTGGCTGCAACATCTCAACCTTTCTTCTTTCTGAGTCCCCCCTTTTCTTGGGGCCGATTTCGGATAGTTTCGGACTGATCAGAGGGCACGTTAGAAACTCCTGCACCCCCTCTTGTAAGAGAAGCGTGCGCACCTTTTTTTCTAGTTTAATTCGTCGACTATGAAAAGGTGGAGAGTTGAAAATCGTCCCTTTTCCCTTTTTTTTGATGTTGTGGTAGCCGTAGACGCGCGCCACCTCTTCAATGAGATCAACCTCTTGGCTTAAATCATTCCGATAGGAAGGGAGGGTGACTTCGAGTATCTGATCATTTAAAGTGAGCACGGTTTGCATATCAAGGCGATGCAGAAAAGATTGGATTTCGCTCAAACTCAACTCAGTTCCCAAAAGAGCGTTTGCTTTTTTGAAATCAAACCTGATGGTTTTTTGAGTCTGCGAATTGGAGAGAGTTTCCACTCTTCCTCGCATGAGCTTCCCTCCGCCGATTTGCTCGATAAGCGCAGCCGCCCAGTCGAGAGCTTGCGTTATTCTATGTGGATCGATGTCAATCCCTTTTTCAAAACGGTTAGAAGCTTCGGTGCGTAGTCCAAGAGATTTGGTAGCGCGGCGAATCTGGACGGGATCAAAAGAGGCTCCTTCCAAAATGACAGAGGAGGTCGCGTCATCCACCTCAGAGTCGGCTCCTCCAATGATCCCAGCGATTGCAAGTGGCCTTTTTGCATCCCAGATCATGGGCGTTCTAGCCGCCACTTTTCGATCTTTTCCATCTAAAGTCTTGAAAAGGAACTCTTGTCTGGAAGTATCAATGAACAATTTATTCCCTTCGATTTTTTGAAAATCAAAAGGGTGGAGGGGCTGGCCAGTGCTTAGCATCACGTAGTTTGTGACATCGACAACCAGATTCAGACTACGCATACCAGCTGCTTTGAGTCTTTGTTGTATCAAAGAGGGAGTAGGGAGCATCTCAACCCCTTTGATCAAGCGGCAGCTGTAAAAAGAGCAGATCGAAGGATCCTTGATCTCGACATCAATGACATCTGCTGTTTTTTGAGCCTCGCTCTCCTTTAATGTGAAGGGGGGATCTGTCATGTGGGTCCCTAACATGGCAGAAATCTCTCTTGCGATCCCCCTTATACTCATGCAGTGTCCCAAGTTGGGCGTTAGAGAAAGATCTAAAACAGTCTCTTTGAAAGGCTCACTTGCATCACTTTCAACAATCGATTCAACTTCAATCCCAGCGCGGGTCAAGAGATCTGCTAACTCCTGAGAAGAGATTGAGAAAGAAACATACTCTTTTAGCCAACTTAAGGGAACTAACATCGTCTCATCGATTTTTTTTGAGACATTCTAGCAGATTAGATTGATTGAGGAAAAGGGTTTGTGGCAATCTTTCATTACCTTTTGATAGGTTAGCAAAAAAAGCAAAGGCAGATGCAAAACCGACCATTTGAAAGCCGTTTAGCCAAACGTTCCCACTTGCTCCTGCACGCGCTCATTGTCAGCACCGCTTTAAATCTGGGTCTTGTGACCCATTTCATCACCTCCTTTTTGCGTGAAAGAAAGGTAGAACTCTCCCCCCTGTATAAAAAAGGGGTGCCCCCTCTCCCTTCCGCTGACTTTCTGCCCCCTTCCAATGAGGCTGTTTTAGAAAAATTTGAATCCCTCCCCTTTGATGCGCTTTTAGAAGAGCTCAAAAATGATACGCTCGTAGAACAGGGCTATCGCAAAAGGGATTTGGCTCTCGTCTGCCTTGCTTATCACCACGACTTTGACATCGAGAGGGCTCTGCCTGGCATCGCATTACAAAAACGCCCTTTTATCCACAAGGGCAAACAGATCCAACTGATACCAGGAGTCGATCTAGAACATTTTCAAGCAATCGATCAGTTTGCCAAAGTAGAAAGGTGGCCACTCACTCCTGAGGGGCTGTTCAAGAGCATGCAACGGCAAAAAGGTGAAGTGCCTCTTTCATTGATGCAAACCTTTTTCGTCTCAAAAGAGTTTTACTTAATCGAGCGTGCTCTGAAAAAATTTACCTCAAATCTGACTAGAGAGACCATCCTAAATCTGCTTTTAGAAGGGTCTTGGGATCTGATTGCCAAGACTGCTTCCGACATACAGGAGAGTCCTTCTGGAAAGATTGCAGACATAGGCTCTTTTCTCTCCCATTTCGAAACATCCAAACTTGCCGCCTATCTGCTCATTGCACTAGAGCCAGGCTACCCCTTGAAAAAGATGAGTAACGAGCGTCTTGAGCACCTCATCGATCTTCTTGATCAGAAAAATAAGCAAGTAGAAACATTCTTGAGAGAAGTAGCCTCCTCTCTGCGCCCTGATCACATACGCAAATTGGCTCTTCTAAAGACAAAATCCCAGGTCTCTAGCTTCACTATAAACGATGAGATCACCGTGAAACGGGGGGACTCTCTCTGGAGTCTATCCATTCGGCACCACACAACGATAGATAAGCTCCGCTCACTCAATCATCTAAGTTCAGACAGGCTCTTTCCAGGGCAAACCCTCAAAGTCCCTAAAAACGGCGAGAAATAGATCTTAAGGAAGATCGACACCACCGCTATGATAAGGGTGACACTTTAAAAGACGCTTTAAGGTGAGATAGAGCCCTTTAAACGCTCCATACTTTTTCAATGCTAAGCAGCTATACTCTGAACACGAGGGGTAAAAGCGGCACGTGGGAGGCAAAAGGGAGCCTATCGTCCACTGATAGATGCGAATCAAAAAAACAAAAACAAACTTCAAGTCAAATTCCTTGCTTGGATACTCTTCATTTGTCTATGATAGACCCTTGCCTATTTTTTGCGGAAGTGGTGGAATTGGCAGACACGCTACTTTGAGGGGGTAGTGCGACTCACGTCGCTTGGGGGTTCAAGTCCCCCCTTTCGCAACGTTCTTGAAACCCTATTAATGGCGCTTTATGTCATTCCCTTGATCTCATCTAAAATTGCCTTGAAAGGGGCAATCGGCATAGACAAGGCAAAGGCTACCACCGTCATCAGAGAGTAACCAACTCTCTCTCCACTTACGAGGAGCCTTTTGGCCACACTGCTACTCTGTTTCTTCCTCATATCGATCAAACCGCTGTTTGCACACACATTTTCGACTGAGATGAACCTCAAGGAGACGAGTGTGGTCAATTTGGCGGAGTCAACCAGATCACTCAGTTTTGTAGATAGGATCGAAACAGGAAAGAGGATGATCTGAGCAGTCAAGTAGATCGCTTCTATCACCAAAAAGGATACATTCCTTAAAATTCCCTTTACAGGAGATACCAGAAGAGCTAGGGCTTTTTTTGCAGCTGTTGAGACCTTTTCAGCAGTTGTCTTTGGAAGTGAGCGATTTACTGCTTTTACTGAATACTGATCTAACTGATTTAACTGATCTATACATGGATGGGGGTCAAAATTTATTACTTGTGTTGCCATTGTTATTAATCTTAAAAATTAGTTTAAATAATACTTAACTACTACAATTATAAAAAAAAACTTTATTTAAATATATAAAAATTTACGATTACATCTAAAAAGAACACTTTTGATACGCGTTCACGGGTGCAATCAAAAGTGTTGAAGGTCTTATCTTAAAGCGATCTTCTTTAGAACTCTCTTAGCCTCAACACTTTTGATTGCACCCAAGGGGGCGGGAGCGGTGTGTCTTGAGGGAAAAACGGGGCGGAGGAGAAAAGACACAAGATCTAGTCATACTACTGAAGGATTGATGTTGTGT
>JANQSR010000169.1 GCA_028279205.1 Simkania sp. | reverse complement strand
CTTCAGCTCCAAGCGTGCCGCTTTGCGTTATCGATTTTCCAGCGGATTAGGCATGCCTTGAAGAAAAACTTAGGTGCCTCAACACTTCTGATTGCACCCCTTTCATCCCGCCCCTAAACGGGCAGGATTTCCCGCTCGTCAAAGGTTAAACCCTTTTTTTGAATGGTAACACAAACCGTTTTACAGGTGCCAGAGAAAAGGGGCTTCCCACTTTATAGGCCTATTTATCATAAGCAATTTTGTGAAATTCTTGATTTTTATCCTTTTTTATAAGAAGATTGATGGGAATCAGATGAGTATTTTTTGGTTTTAGTTATGAAGTTGCTCGATAATGAAGAGGATAAGGTTAAGAAAATTTGCGAGGTGCTCAAACGTGAAACCCTAGAGCCAGCAAAAAAAGAGGCTGATGCGATCGTTTCGAAAGCAAAAGAAGAGGCCGAAAAAATTGTAAATCTTGCAAAACGGGAAGCACAAAAGACCCGCGAGGAGTCCGAGAAAAAAAATCGAGAGAAGCAAAACATTTTTGAGTCATCCCTTAATTTGGCCTGTAAGAAAACGTTATCAACTCTCAAAGAAGAGATTGAGAAAAAGCTTCTGAATCCTGGAGTTGAGAAGTGGGTCGATGAGAAAACGCGTGATCCCCAACTTTTGGCAAAGCTTATTTCTGCTATTGTTACAGCAGTTGAAAATGAGGGGATTGAAGCAGATCTTAAGGCTCTTATTCCCCACTCTGTCTCTCCTCAAGAGGTGAATCGTGAGTTGATGCGGAGTATCTTAACGAGATTAAAAGAGGGGAGTGTCGAAATTGGGGATTTCGAAGGGGGAGTTGAATTAAAAATTGTCGATCAAAACATCACAATCGATATGACGAATCATGCCATGAAATCGCTTGTTGCTAGTTTTGTTAGGGATGATTTCCGTTCTGTAATTTTTGGGAAAGTTTGAGCGCCATGCACTATTTTTTTCTGTCGACCGCTTTGAATCCCTTGAAGTTGGGGGTCTTTCCTGGTCTTGCTTTTCAAAGTTTACTTGCGTTGCTAGAAGATAATATGGATCCCAAGGATTTCAGAAAGATTGACACCATTCGAACCTTTATCGATTTGAAAAATGTCAAGCGTCTTTTGCAAAAAAGAGCCCTTGATACGAGAGGAAACTTGACAGAGGAAAAGTTAAAAGAAGCGCTCCAAAATAAAGGAGAACTGCCTTCCTACCTCTACGAACACCTTAGTCGGTTCGATCAGATTGAAGATCAGGTGCTTCATTTTTCAAAGGTTTTTGTCGATTTTTTTTGTGAAACGACCCTTAATCAGAGTGGATTTTTGCCCTTCTATTTTTCCCTTGAAAGGGAGTGTCGCCTTCTCCTCGTTGGTTTGAGGTCAAAAAAGATAGGGCGAGATCTGGCTAAAGAGCTTCAATACGAAGGGGTAGATGATCCCCTTGTTGCCCATCTTTTAGCTCAAAAAGATCGTCCTAATTTTGATTTTCCCCCTGGTTACCGAGATTTTGGAGATCAGGTAAAGCAGGCAGGTGAAAACCCCATGGATCAGTACAAAGTGTTTGCTCATTACCTTTTCAATCAGGTGATGGAGAGAGTGCAAGATCACCCCTTTTCGGTTGATCATGCTTTGGGCTATTTTGTTCTTTTCATCTTTGTTCAAGATTGGGATCAATTGAGAGTCAAACAGGAAGAAGGGGGGCAACTCCTCGATGAGATTGTCGAAAAATTAGGTTGAAAGGTGAATGAAATTGATAAAAATTTAGCAGTAGGTAAACTGGTCAAAGCGTTTGGAAATTTGATTCAGGTTGAATTCGAGGGGGACGTAAGGCTGGGTGAAGTTGCCACAATTCAACTCGATGATGTCTCTCTTAAAGCTGAAGTGATCGAAATTGCAGGAGAAATTGCCAAGCTTCAGGTGTTTGAAGATATACGTGGTGTCAAGCTAGGCACTCCTGTTCTGTTCTCTTCCCATCTTCTCGAAGCGGAGCTCGGACCTGGACTCATTAGTTCTATTTTCGATGGGCTTCAAAACCCCCTCAAGCAGGTTGCCGATGCTTCAGGATTTTTTTTAAAGCGGGGCGTTTATCTCCCACCACTTGACCGAAAAAAACATTGGAATTACCAGCCAACCGCAAAAGTTGGAGCTCTCCTAAAGAGAGGGGATGAAATAGGCAAAGTGGTCGAAGGGCGCTTCCAGCACAAAATTATGCTCCCCTTTTCCATGAAAGAAAAACAGACCCTCATATGGAGAATCGATCCAGGAGACTACTCTATTGACACGGTCATCGCAAAGGTTAGAGATGGGAAGGGGCAAGAGAGAGAGATTTTGATGATGCAAAGGTGGCCTGTAAAAATACCTTTGATGGAAGGAAAGAAAGTCAAAGCGACCAAGATGATGAATACGGGGCTGCGCATTATCGACACCCAGTTTCCCATTCTCAAAGGGGGAACTTTTTGCACCCCTGGTCCTTTTGGAGCTGGAAAGACGGTCTTACAACACAATCTATCCAAATTCTCTTCTGTTGATCTGGTCGTCGTGACGGCATGCGGTGAAAGAGCGGGTGAGGTTGTCGAAGTTTTAAAAACCTTTCCCCACCTGATCGATCCTCACACGGATGAGTCTCTAATGAGTCGCACTGTCATTATTTGCAACACCTCCTCGATGCCAGTGGCAGCCCGAGAGGCTTCTGTCTACATGGGGGCGACTATTGCAGAGTATTACCGGCAGATGGGGCTTGATGTGTTGCTTTTAGCCGATTCCACCTCCCGTTGGGCTCAAGCAATGCGAGAGATGTCGGGCCGTTTAGAAGAGATTCCTGGAGAGGAAGCATTTCCCGCTTACCTAGCTTCCCGTATTGCAAGTTTTTATGAACGCTCAGGTGTGGTCTCTTTAGCAAACGGTTTAAAAGGATCGATGACAATTGCTGCAACCGTCTCTCCTGCAGGGGGAAATTTTGAGGAGCCTGTGACTCAGGCTACTCTGGCATCTGTTGGCGCTTTTTTAGGTTTGTCGCGTCAACGCTCTGATGCGCGCAAATACCCCGCCATCGACCCTCTAATCTCTTGGTCTAAATACATTGATGCTGTCGGGGGGGATTTAGACGCTTCTCTCGATGCTTCTGTCAAGGGTTGGGCAGAGAAGAACCGAAGAGCTGCTCACATATTGAGGCAGGGGGATGAGATTGGCAAACGGATGGAGGTTGTTGGAGAGGAGGGGATCACAATTGATGATATGACTCTCTTTTTAAAATCTGAACTCTATGACTTTAGTTACTTGCAACAAAACGCCTTCGACAAAGAGGATGCCTACTGTCCTATTGAAAGACAGGTCGTTCTGTTTGGTTTGGTTCAAAGGATTTTTGATATCGATTTTTCGTTTGAAAAGACAAATGAGGCTCGCAGTTTTTTCTTGAACTTGCAAAACGATCTTAAAAATATGAATTTTATGCCTTTCAAATCAGACGCATATAATAAGGCTCTTTCTTCGATTGAGGAGAGTTTAAAGAGGTGCACCACTTGAGAGAAAGAGGCAGTTTATGAGAAAAGTTTATGACAAGATTGTAGATATTCGGGGGAATCTAATCACTGTGATCGCAGGAAAGATCAAATTGGGTGAGATCGCAGAGATTGAGCGTAAGGATGGAGATGTGACGCTCGCTTCCGTCCTCAGTATTGAGGGAAAAAAAGTGACACTGCAAACCTTTGAAAGCCCGCGAGGCATTTCAACGGGGGATCGCGTAAATTTTTTAAACCGGTGTATGGAGGCGACCTGTAGCTCTTCATTGATGGGGCGCCGTCTGAACGGACTGGGCAAACCGATTGATGAGGGTCCAGCGGTGACTGGAGAGGAGATTGAGATTGGTCAACCCTCTTTCAACCCGACCAAAAGGGTTGTTCCACACCAGATTGTGAATACAAATATCCCTATGATCGACGTGTTCAACTGTCTGGTGAAATCTCAAAAAATCCCCATCTTTTCCGTTGCTGGTGAGCCTTACAATTCGCTTCTCATGCGAATTGCCAACCAGACAGATGCTGATGTTGTCATCATTGGTGGGATGGGGCTCCGTTACGATGATTACCAAGCCTTCATTGACAATGCCGAAACAGCGGGCTCGATGGAAAAGACGATCATGTTCATCCACAAAGCGACTGATCCACCTGTCGAATGCATGCTCGTTCCTGATATGGCACTTGCCTGCGCTGAAAAGTTTGCCGTGCAAGATAAAGATGTGCTCGTCTTATTGACCGATATGACCGTCTTTGCAGATGCCATCAAAGAGATCATGATTACCATGGATCAAGTTCCGTCGAACCGTGGTTACCCTGGATCCCTCTATTCCGAATTGGCCTCCCGTTATGAGAAGGCTGTCGATATAGATGGGAGTGGTTCTATTACGATCATATCTGTGACAACGATGCCAGGTGACGATGTCACTCACCCTGTTCCAGATAACACGGGGTATATCACTGAAGGACAGTTTTAT
>JANQSR010000163.1 GCA_028279205.1 Simkania sp. | reverse complement strand
AGCCAACAGTTTACACATATTTAAAATTTAAATTATAACTTTGCAGGGATCCTGCAGTCACTTTAAGGTGAAAAGCTATGGGGAAGAGGTTTTGGGGCACCATTTTTTGAGGGTGAGAACATTCGACCCCCCTTTGCGCAAATATTCAATCTGATCCATGAGACTTTGCATAAGGGGGATTCCAAGTCCCCCAACTTTTCTCTTCTCCAAAGGAGCCGAACGGTTCAACCGATTTTTAATTTTCAGCGGATTGAAAGGACTTCCACTATCTTTTAGGATAATTTCCAAGCGATCGGAAGGCCAATAATTATAGGTAATTTCGATAACGCCCTTCTGATCTTTGTAAGCGTAACGAATGATATTGACAAGCGCTTCTTCTAACGCAATCTCAATATATCGAGCATCTTGATCCGTGAAAACTGTCGTTTCCAATTTGGAACGCACCCAGGCAAGCATGGCCTGCAAGGAGGCAAGCTCTGCAGAAAAATTAGAAACAGCATTTTCCACAGATCAAAAAACACCTGAGTTTATTTTTAAAAAAACTTTTTTCTTATACGCAAAATGCATAATTCTTATTCTAACTCAGAACAAATATTTTCGACTCCAAAAATGATTTTACGGGCGAGCTCTCGGTAAAGAGAGTGGAGGACCGTCTGCCTTGCATCTTGAAAGCTGCCCAATTGTCCTAGTGAAAAGGAGAGAGTAGAAAGAGGCTCCCCTTCCCCTGTCAAAAAGTAAGCTGAATCGGGATCGGAAAAATCGTAATCACGCGTTGCCTTAACAAAAAAGGGTCCAGAAACTTTTTCCCCAGTGCAAGTTAAAAAGAGGGAGCACTCAACCAAAATCTCTTCTCTTTGTTCATTTGGAATCAGCTGATTGATCCTATCCCCTGTTTTGGGAAGATGTCTATATTTCCACCCAATGGCTCTCTCCTCTTGACTGACAATCGCCCCTTTCAAGGTAAGCCCCCCTTTGGCAGCGTAAAAAAGGTGGTTTGAAAGCCCGATCGCTTTGATGAGCTCCTCTGTTAAAACCCCCTCTCGGTCCCCTTGAACATAAGGAACAAAGATCGGAGTGCGACTTGCAGCAGGGGCTTTTTGATCATCCTCCCAATGATATCCAGAGCAACCCAAAAGAAAGAGCATCAAACCAAAGAGAGAGAAAAGTCCCTTCAAGGGGTCACACCCGCTTCTGAAAGTGGGACTTGATCCAAATCTTTTTCCATATCGGGAACGATCTCATCAGGAAAGCTCCTTTCGGGATCAACCCCAATGTCGCCGAGCTTGCTGAGTTGCTTTTTTGAAACTTGAGCCGCTTTGGTGTTTGGATACTTTTTAAGAATAGTTCGATAATAGATCGCTGCAGCCTTGGACTTCTTGGTGCGCTTGTAAAAATCACCCATCTCTAAAAGACTTCCTGCCATCACATTCTCCATGTGGGCAAGCTTTTCCTCTGCCTCCTTTAGGCGAGGCTCTAGCGGAAAGTGGGAGCGAAATTTGTTTAAATTGAGTCTGGCAGAGTCGAGGTAACGACTTGCCGCATACTCTTTCTCAAAGCGGGTCAGATAGATCTTTGCAATACCAAGATAGCTATCGGGAGTAAGCGCATGTTTGGGAAAGCGACGGATGAGCGTTTGAAAAGAGGCGATACTCTTGTCATACTTTTTCATAGAAAAGAGAAGCTCCCCTTTATGATAGAGGGAGGCTGCAGCCATCCCACTACGGGGAACAGTCACGATAATCTCATCAAAGATCTCGATCGCTTTCTCGTAATCACGCATCCATTTGGGAAAGCGGCGCACATGAAAAAGGGAGCGACGCACACCTTTTTGGAAATAGCGGGCGATTTCAAACTTATAGTCCAAACTCTTTTGAAAAAACTGTGGGCTCATCTCCTCTTTTAAATAATTTGAGAACGCCTCGTTCGCTTTTTCATATTCAAAAACTTCATAAAATGCCACACCCGAATAGTAGTAGACTTCTCTGGTAAGTGGAGAATGGGGAAAATCTTCAGCAAATATGCGCGCATGCCAGATGAGCTTTTCCCACGCTTTTTTCTGGAAAAGATCTACGATCAAATTGTAATCATCATGAGCCGTGCTCCTTGCCCTTTTCAGGGGATCGAGAGGATCGGCACTTAAGGAAGTGCACACCATAGCAAAAATGGGAAGGATTAACCAAAAAAACTTCCTAAACTTTCTCATTTTAAATTTTTCTTTGTCTAAACTGCCTCTTGAAATACGCCATTATAAGTGGTTACCCCTCAAAAGAAAAGGATTATTGAATGAAGGAAAACTCTTTGAGTGCATCTGTGAGCTCTTTATGGGGTTCTATGCCCCATTGGGGCTCGATCTCGATTCTTCCCAGCAACTTATGATTTGTATAGAACAAAAGGGCAACTGGATGCTCTCCTGCAAATTTGTGGAACATTTTTTTTAATTTCACAATGTGGCTAAACCCGATTTGATCGATGTCGAGTTTAAACTCGATTTTTTCTGCGATCTTTGCGATTTTTTTGGGTAGCGTGTTAATCATTTGGCTTGCTCTTTCAAAAACCTCTTCTAAAGCCTTGGTCTGACTCTCGCCCAGGGAGGCCAAATCCTCAATGCCGTGACACCTGAGACGTAAAAAACCACTCTCTCTATCCACCTGCAAGATAGAGAAGATGAGACGATTCTCAGAAAGAAGCCCCTTTTTTTCTTCATAAAGAGCAGACCAAATGGGAAGCTCAAATCGATCATTTCCATCCGAAATAGTCAAAATGGCAAATTTACTCTGCGTCTTAGAAGAGATCCGGGCACTCACACTCTCGATGATAAAAGCGGCTTTGCAAACCGTGCCGTGCGCAAGAGCTTTAATCTCTTGAAAAGATTGAGAGCCCAGTTCAGCCATCCGAGCCTGATAATCATCCATGGGGTGTCCTGTCAGATAAAAACCGAGAAGCTCTTTCTCCCTTGCCAAGGTCTCCCCTTTGGTCATGCTCTCTTCAGTTTTTGGAAGGAGTTTGATGCTCTCCTCCTCCTCATCCGCATCTGCAAAAAAATCGAGAATTCCGCCTATCTTCTCCTTTCTTCTGCGCAAAGCCCCCTTGAACAAGGGAGCAACACTTTTCAGAAGTTGTTTGCGATCCCATCCCGTAAAATCGAAACTCCCGGCCTCAATCAAATTTTCTATACTCTTTTTCCCGACAGTCGAAACATCGACGCGCTTGAAAAAATTGCCAATTGACTCAAAAATCCCACTCTTTTCTCTCTCTTTTACGATCGACTCCACAACGCCCTTTCCAACCCCTTTGATCCCAGACATAGCGAAGCGGATCCCTTCAGGACTTGCTCTAAACTCTAAGCCAGCCTCATTGATATCAGGCAAAAGAACATCAATTTTCATATCACTTGCCTCCCGGATATGTTTTGCAACTTTTGAAAGATCATCCCGATCACATGTCATAAGGGCTGCTAACCACTCTTTCGGATAGTTGGCTTTGAGAAAGGCCGTGGCGTAGGTGAGGTAGGCGTAAGCGGCAGCATGAGACTTGTTAAAACCGTAAGAGGCAAACTTTTCAATTTTATCAAAAATCTCGATCGCTTTTTCCTGATCAATCCCATTCTCTCTCGCCCCTTTTTGAAACTTTTCCCTCTGATTAGCCATTTCGACATGATCTTTTTTCCCCATAGCGCGACGCAAAATATCCCCTTCTCCAAGCGAATAGTTGGCAAGTTTTTGTGCAATGTGCATCACTTGCTCCTGATAGACCATAATCCCATAGGTCTCTTTGAGGATCCCTTCCATCAATGGGTGATCCGTCTCAATTTGAGCCCGCTTGTGTTTACGATCAATAAAAGAGGGAATCATCCTCATAGGACCTGGTCTATAAAGGGCGGTTACGGCTATGATCTCTTCAAATCTATCAATGGAAAGCTGTTTGGCTAATTCTTGCATACCAGAAGATTCTAGCTGAAAAATGCCAAGAGTTTTTCCCTGATTTAGAAGCTCAAACGTGCCCCCATCCTCTAGGGGAAGGTTCATCCAATCGATCTTTTTCTCTTTTGTCTCTTGAATCAAATCGACCGTCTTTTGAATCGATGTCAATGTTTTAAGGCCTAGAAAATCGATCTTTAACATACCGACCGACTCAACTGGCTTCATTGCATATTGAGTGACGACCATATCAGAGTCTTTAGCGCAGCAAAGGGGGATATGATCTGTGAGCGGATCACCACAGAGGATCAAACCAGCTGCATGGACTCCCGTGCTCCTTATCGAGCCTTCGAGCTTTTGCGCAAATGCAAAAATCCGTCTTACCTCCTCATCATTTTCCGCCATCTCTTTGAGTTGGCAATCGATTGCCAAGGCTTTTTCCAAAGTGATGTTCAGCTCTTCGGGAACGAGCTTGGCGAGTTGATTCACCTTTGAAAGAGAAACGTCCAAGACCCTGCCCACATCTTTGAGAACCATCTTCGCTTTCATC
>JANQSR010000087.1 GCA_028279205.1 Simkania sp. | reverse complement strand
GCACTTTTGACCAGTCTAGCCCCTTAAAATCCACGATCTGCATAAAAAAGACCACCCCCACTGAACGGATACCATCCTTTCTAACTTGGGGAATTGCTGGAAAAAAAACTGATTGCTTGTGTCAATATTCTCTCTTGCGTAGAATCGATGTATGAGTGGGCGGGAAAGATAGAGGTAAAGCGAGAAGTGAAAGCATTTATGACAACCCAAAGAGAGCTTTTTGATCAAATCAAAAGACTGATCGAATCAAAATCTGCATACGAGGTTCCCGCAATCATCGCTCTCCCTATTGTAGATGGTAACAAAGGTTACCTCGAATTTATAAAAGATTCTTCTTTCTTCCAAGCTTAAGTGTAAAATTTAGATGAGGTTTTTTCGTGTATTATGACATGTACTTTTCCCCCCTCGAGTGGTTTACAAAATTCTCTTTAATGGGTAATCTGCCTTTTGTATGTGCAGAGGAGAGAAAGGTGGCTGTTGGTTTAAAAGTTAAAATCAAAGAGATGGATGACAAAACGGTCTTACAAGTGGAAGGAAGACTCGATGCGACTTCGGCTCCTGTTTTGGAAAACAAGCTTGATGAAATCATCGGTTCTGGGAGAAAATATCTCGTTATCGACTTGGCAAAGGTGGATTATCTCAGTAGTGCAGGCATGCGTCTCCTTCTTGCGACGACCAAAAAACTCAAAAAAGCCGAAGGAAACCTTCACTTCTGTTCGGTTAACGATGAGGTGATGGAGATCATTAAAATGGGGGGTTTTGAGCGTATTTTGATGATTTTTCCAACAGAGAGGGAAGCCCTATCCTCGCTTTGAACTTTTCCTTGGAGTTTAGCAATGCAACAAGATGGCATTGTGGAGCAAAAAGAACCTGATTCCCTGTCCTTTAAAAAGCCTCTTTTTGAGCCTCATTTGAGCAAGGGGGTCATCGTCATTGCAGGCCCTACTGCAACTGGTAAATCCCGTCTTTCTCTAGAAATTGCCAAATTGGTTGATGGTGAGATTATCTCTGCCGACTCGGTTCAAGTCTATCGTGGTATGGATATTGGAACGGCAAAAGTTCCCAGAGAAGAGAGGATGGAGATTCCCCATCACTTGATCGATATCCGCACTCTTGACGAGGGGTTCAATGTGGTGCAATTTTATGAGCAAGCAACCCGAGTGATGCGCGATATTTTGAAGAGAAAGCGAACCCCCATCGTTGTTGGAGGAACCGGTTTTTACTTGCACTCACTCGTCTATGGTCCCCCTCAAGGGCCGCCCGCTTCCTTGTATATGCGGGATAAGTTAGAGGATGATATAGAAAAATTTGGTTTAGAAGCGCTCTACGATCGATTAAAAAAGTATGATCCCTCTTATGCACAAACGATCAACTGTGGTGATAAAAATAAAATCGTTCGCGCTCTTGAAATTATCTTCTTAAGTGGCAAAAAAGTGTCAGACTTCCAAAGACCTGGAAGGGGGGGCATTTCAAAAGAGTTTGATTTTCGCTGTTGGTTTATCTATTTCCCGACAAAAATTCTCTATCGACTCATTGAGATGCGCTGCGATGAGATGATTGCACACGGCTTGATCGAAGAGGTTGAAAGGTTGGAGAAGGGTTTGCGTGATAATCTCAGTGCAAATCAAGCGATTGGTTATAGGCAATGTCTAAAATTTTTGGAAACGGATCGCTCAGAAGAGGATTGGGAACAGTTTGTTTGGGAGTTTAAAAAAGAATCGCGCCACTATGCCAAGCGGCAGTTTACTTGGTTTCGTAAAGAGCCCCTCTTCAGGTGGATTGACATCGATATCTATGGCTATCAAAAAGTCATTGAGCTTGTCATTAAGGATTATGAGGGTTACCGCTAAATTTCCTTGTTAAAAATCTTGCTGGGATTTTAAAATCGGTTAGATATGTCTCTTGCTTTCTTATTCTTTTACCGAGTTGCTTTAAACATGAAAACAAAAGACTCAAATCTCTCAAAGAAAATAGAACAGACTAGTCGTTCTTCGCCTCTTTTTGTTAAATTTAAAACCCTTGTTGAGAGTGTCAAGGAGGTAGAGGAAAAACTCTCTCAAATAATCCTATTTATGAAAGAGTCCCTTTGTGAGCCTCGCTCTCCTCGATTTAAAGATTTTTGGGATGCCAAGCGGCTCTGTATTTCGCTCTTCAAACAGCAGATGAATCGGATCAAACGGAACCATTTGTGGTCTCAGTATACAGAGCTTAATAAAGAGGCGCATCAACTCAAAGAGCTCTTAGATGAAGAGAGCACTTTTTCTGCCGAGCAGATTGAGCTTGCGATTGAATCTCTCGAAACCGATTTTGCAAGCCATGATGGATGGGCTCATCAAATGGGGAGTTTCGAGATTCCTAAAAGTATTAAAAAGTTTATTCTGGATCGAAAGATTTATGAAAGGCTCCAAGTCGACCTAGATTTTTTAAAGAGGATGATAGATCAGCTCGATGCACTTAAAAGTGAGCTCATAGGGACTAAAATGAGGGTCGGCTTAAAAAACAGACTGCTTAAAAGAGTTTCAAAGCTTGGTGATCAAATTTTTCCACTTCGCAAAGAGCTCATCAAGGGGTTGAGTGAGAGCTTCACTTCGGATGTTGAAACGTTTGTAAAAAAGCAGTTTGATCACAAAAAGGGGGGAGCTTCGGTTCGATCTTACCTTTTAAAGAATGAAATTAAGGGTTTCCAAGCACTTGCAAAGAGACTCGCTCTCAACACCCACTCTTTTACAAAGACAAGAAAAATGCTCGGTGATTGTTGGGAAAAAGTCAAAGGGATGGAAAAAAATCAAAAGGAGGAGGAGAAGATTTTAAAAATTCAGGAAGGGGGGCTAGAGAAGATCCGGCGAAAGATGAGACGGAGAAGCGAAGAGAAAAGATCCCAGCTCGAAAAGCTAAAATTGGAGTTAAGCGAGCTGTTTGAGAATGAGTCTCAGACCGACTTGCAAACCCTTTCTAAAATCGAGAGTCGACTTTCAAGCTCATTTAGAGGTTTGCCACTTTTACCAGTAGAAAAACAGGAGATCGAAAGGAAGTTTTTAGATCTAACTGGGGTGATTTTGGATAGAAAAGAGGCGAGCATCGATTCTTTGAGTGAATTAAGAGCGGTTTTGAGCGAGCGGCAAGAGTTGGTTGATCAGGTCAAGCAGCAGGTAGAAGAGTACCGCAAAGAGATGGGGGGATCGAGCCTTGACTTTGAAAAAGCTATGACCTACCGTGAACTTTATGATCGTGCTAAGATCGATCTCGACAGACAAGTCGGAGCGATGGTTCGATTAGAAACAAAAATTGTAGAAAAAGAATCTTGACCTCTGTAAGTGCTTTTGATCTCGACCACACTCTAATCAAGTCGAATAGCAGTTTCCTTTTTTATCATCATCTCATTAGCAAGGGTTTCTTTTCCTCTTTTTCTATTTTAAAAGCGTGCATGTACAAGTATCGGTACCATCTCTTTTCCACCTCCCTCTTAGACCTTCACCAAAAAATTTTTCACCGATTTCTTATCGGAAGATCGTTAAAGCTGATCCAAGATCAGGTGCGCTCCTTTTTAAATTCAAACTTTTATTTTAACCTTTATATGCCTGTTTTCTCCCGTCTTAGGCTTGCGCAGCATGAAGGACATCACACAGTGATCATCTCTAGCTCGCCCTCTTTCTTAGTCAAGCCGATCGCCCATTATCTGGGATGTTCTGGTTGGCATAGCTCCGACTATTTAACAGATGAAAAGGGGCTTTTCAAAGAGATCGGTCTTGTATTGCTCGGAGAGGGTAAAGCAAGTCACCTCCAAAAAATCATGAAAAAACTTAAAATCAAAAGGGATAAAGTGACTGCTTACTCCGATAGTATAGTCGATCTTCCCCTTCTCTACGCAGCGGGAAAAGCAGTTGTTGTCAACCCGCAAGGCAGGCTAAGAAAAATTTCTCGGGAAGAAAAATGGGAAGAGATTTGAGGGTTGGTTTTTTTGGCGGAAGTTTCGATCCGATCCATTTTGGCCATCTGAATTTGATGGTCGAGATCAAAGAGAAGTGCCATTTAGACCACGTTCTCGTCTGTCCTGCCCATCTCTCCCCTTTGAAACAGGAAAAGCCACCTGCTGCTAGAAAAGAGGAGCGTCTTGAAATGGCGAATCTAGCAGTCGAGGATATCCCTTGGGCAAGTGTAAGCGAGGTTGAAATAGAGCGATCTCCCCCTTCTTACACGGTCGAGACCATTGAGCTACTTTCAAAGAAAAAATCTTTTGATACTCTTTACCTCATCCTCTACGAGGACACAGCTTACACGATGAGCCACTGGAAACGGCCAGAAAAGATTTTAGAAATGGCAAAACCACTTGTGGGCACCCATCGCGGTCTTGATCTCGACCGCTTGGGAGGCATCTCCTCGTCTGTAAAGTCAAAATTAAAAGAGGGGGCCGTCCGAATTTCTTTTATAGACATTAGAAGTACAAGAATAAGAAATAGGCTTAAAAACGCTCTTTTCTGTGGTCATTTGACCCCCTCAAAAGTATTGGACTATATTGACAAAAATGGTCTATACTCAGCAATCTAGAAGGCCTTTAGAGGGGGTTTTTTATGGATTCAGATTCTTCTTTGTTAATTCAGGAACTTGCTCAAACACTCTACGAGAAAAAGGCTAGAAATATCATCGCACTCGATGTGAAGCAAATCTCATCCGAGACCCATTTCATTCTAATTGCTGATGGAAATGTTGAAAGGCATGTGATCGCTATTGCTCATGAGATTCGGGATGTGATGAAGAAAAAAAGGCGCAGGCTTGTCCACTCACAGGGAATGGAACACGGGGATTGGATCGTTTTAGATTTTTTTGATGTTGTCGTCCACCTATTTATCTCGAGAATGCGGGAAAAGTACCAGTTGGAAAGATTTTGGGAGAGCGCAAAAATTATCGATATTGAGTTTAATTTTTCGTCTAGTAGTAGAGGTTAAAAGAAGTGAAAAAAAGGCGGGTTGTTGTTACAGGTCTCGGGGTTGTTTCTTGCTTCGGCATCGATGTCGACCACTTTTACGATTGTTTGCTCCGAGGAATGAGTGGTGTGAGTCCCATTAGCGCATTTCCTTGTGATGAGTATCCTACCCGTTTTGCGGCCTCTGTCAAAATTTTTGACTCGAGCGACTACATTGATAAGAAAAGGGAGAGGAGGATCGATCCTTTTATTCGATACACCTTGGTTGCTGGAAAAAAAGCTTTAGAGGGAGCCCACTTGGCAGAGAAAAAACTAGACAAAATCGACAAAAAACGGTCTGGTATCCTGATCGGTTCAGGAATGGGGGGGATGAATGTGTTTTTCGACGGAAACAAAACCCTTCTTGAAAGGGGGTTTAATCGTATCACTCCCTTTTTTGTCCCTT
>JANQSR010000145.1 GCA_028279205.1 Simkania sp. | reverse complement strand
AGCAGCTTGTCTCTGATCTTTGCGATGTGAGAGGGGGTGATCTTGGAAAGGGTGAGGCTTCCAAGCTCTTGGTCCCACCTAATGAGATGCCGTTTGACGTTATGTGCATCTTTCGGTTTGTGAGGAAGGATCTCTGCGAGGTATCTGTGGATCGTTTTTGATAGGGTTTGCGTTTCGCCTCTGGCGTGGTGCAAGTACTCACCCTTCTCGACGGCAGACTCGGTGATCCGCTTCCACCGCTTGGCGTGGGTGAGCTGTTTAAAGGTCTTCGAAATGACGGGCTGCCCTTTGTGTCTGATTCTGACGCGATAAGAGGGGGTGCCATCTTTTGCGATGCGGCGGTCAATGCCTTGTGGGATGTTCATGCTAACTCCTGCTTTTGAATTTGAGTTAGTCATGCGGTCTGTTTCTCTCACTGATGAATCGGTTTTGCCGTTTAGTGGTCCTCAAGTGGTTCTTGGGGCTTTTCTTGCTCTTTCTCTTTGAGGGCTTTTTGCTTGTAAGTCGTTTGTCTTTAGCCGATTGAAAGAGTGGGGCAGGATGGACTTGAACCATCGACCAACGGGTTATGAGTCCGTTGCTCTAACCACTGAGCTACTGCCCCCCTTAAAGAAAAGATAGCCGAGAATTTTAGAATATTTTTAGTTGAAAGTACAGCCTATTCTTGGCTTAGGGTAAAATCAAAATGTTGAGGCAGTCTCTTAATGGGAAGCAGTATAGATACTCTGTTTGACCCTTCGGAAAAAGGCTTTCATAGCTTTGTCTAGCCTGTCTCCCACATTTTGCAGAACTTGTGAGTAGACCAACAGCAAAGAAGGTCTTTCTTTTTTCATCAGAGGGAGGAATTGTTGTTGTTGATCGTTCGTTAGAGATTGCTCTAGCTCTTCCCAAGAAAGTTTGCGTTGTTCTAAAAACTGATTATACAGCCATCGACACTCGTCCAATTGTCCCTGCAAAAGCCGCCTTTGTTTCTTGGTAGATCCAAGCCTGAAAACGAATGACCTGAAAACGAATGATCCTCTTTTCTCCATATTATTATGGAGTCATTTGGTCTATGAAAAAATCAAGAGGAGATTATAGAAGGAGATCCATGCACACTTAGTATTCGTCACAAGATACCGACGTAGAGGGATCAAGATCCAACAAACGGCGAGCTTTCACCCCCCCACCCTAAACGGGCAGGATTTCCCGCTCGTCCCAGTTAACAATGGGATCGGCTTATTCTTGGGTCTGCTTGCATCCAGTCTCTTTGAAAAACTTGATCAAGATCAGACTGGCCGCCAGATAAACGGGAAGGATCAAAAATGAAAGGTGGTACTCTCTCAGTGATGAAAGCAGGTGATGTTGATTAGCTCCTCGAGTGATGTCGAGAAAAAAGCCGATCAATGGGTCTGTGATCGCTCCAATCAGACCGTTAAATGCGTTCATGAATCCAACGGCAGTCGCTGTCATGACGGGAAGGCTGATCTCTTTGATGAGAGAAAAAGAGAGCAAGTAAGCAGAAAGACTAAACCCTATGAAAAAATTCAAAGTCGCGTAGAGGAAAAGGGGAACTGGGGGAAGGTAAATCGCAAGCGCGAGCAAAATAGAACCGAAAAAGGTTCCCCAAAATAGGACTGGCTTTCTTTTACCTATGTAAGAGGAGTAAAGCCCAAGCAGGGGAGCGCCCAGCGCAAAACCTAAAAAGATGAAAGAGGTCAAAAAAGAGGCGCTCGTCCGATCAATGTTATATCTCATCTCAACAAAAGGAACCCCCCAAAGCGCGCCAAATGAAATCACAGGAGTAAAGGCAAGGCCAGAATAGACAGAGAGAAACCAGTTCTGCTTCCGACCGATCACATGTAAAAGTGCCCTCAATAGACTCACCCGACCTTGGATCTTT
>JANQSR010000125.1 GCA_028279205.1 Simkania sp. | reverse complement strand
TAAGATGATAAAACATTCCGTAAAAAGGTACGATCTCTTAATGGGGAGCAGTATATACCTCCATGTCTAGTCCCTCCTATTTCAAATATTTGTTAGGGGGGACATTATCACGTTGCCGTTACAAGCATTTTTTAAACCTTGAAAATTTGGTTTTGAACTTCTAGAATAGAGGGGTCTTAGTCGGAGTTTTTTTAATGCTTGAAATTAGTCTAAAAGGTAAGAAAGCGTTTGTCGCTGGAATCGGAGATGATCAAGGGTATGGATGGGCTATTGCCAAAGCTTTGGCCGAAGCGGAGGCCGAAATTATCGTTGGCACCTGGGCTCCTATCTACAAGATTTTTACCAGCTCATGGAGGCTCGGAAAGTTTGATAAAGCGCGAAGACTTTCGAATGGCTCCCTGATGGAGATTTCAAAAGTTTACCCAATAGATGCCAGCTTCGACACCCCAGAAGATGTTCCTGAAAAGATCAAAGAGCACAAGCGGTACAGTGCTTGTGAGGGTTACACCCTATCAGAAGTATCCGCCTCTATCGAAAAAGATTTTGGCTCTGTTGACATGCTTGTCCACTCCCTTGCCAATGCTCCCGAAGTAAAAAAACCCCTTTTAGAAACCTCTAGAGCTGGCTATTTATCGGCGATGAGCTCCTCCTCTTACTCTTTTATTAGCTTGATCAAATATCTTACACCTCTAATGCCAGCGGGAGGCTCTGCACTCTGCTTGACTTACATTGCCTCAGAAAGAGCGATCCCTGGTTATGGAGGGGGAATGAGCTCAGCAAAGGCGGCTCTTGAGAGTGACACGCGCACGCTTGCCTGGGAAGCTGGGCGTCGATCTGGACTGCGGATCAATGCCATATCGGCTGGAGCTCTTGGTAGTCGAGCGGCGCGCGCCATCGGCTTTATTGATGCCATGATTGAGTACGCCTACCAAAATGCCCCTCTTTCAAAGAGCCTTAGCGCAGAAGAAGTGGCCAAAAGCGCCCTCTTTCTCTTATCTCCCCTGGCCTCTGCGATAACAGGTGTTACTCTCTATGTCGACAATGGACTGCATGCGATGGGGGTGGCTCCCGATAGTCCTTCTCTAAAATTATCAAACACTGAAGAGAGCACAAGCTAGAAAAGGTCTAAACCAATCGTGAGCTCTTGGGTACGATCGATCGATCTTAAACCGATTTTCCAGTCGTAAGATGAAAAGTCCTTCTTTCCATCAAGTCCTATTTGTGAAGGTCTGTTGCCCCTTAAAATGTGGCCTGTAAACTCCCCCCTTCCCTTTTCTAGAACAAACCGAAGATTGACCCTTTTTTCTGGAGTGCGAACCTCTAACCGCTCTCCTAAGTAGAAAAGAGTTTGCTTTTTACCCTCGACCAAAATCTCTACCTCTTCGTCATATTCGGTAAAAAGAGCGAGCTCTAAACGCTCTTTTTCATGGGGGATCTCTTTGGGATAAGAGAAGAGAAGACGCCCCTTTTTCTTTCTTGAAACAGAGTGTTGGTCTTGGCAAACAAGGGAACGTATGTTCTGACAACTCCCCCACAAAAATCTGACCGAATGAAACCCCTTCGAGCTCCATTTTTCGTCGTAACTCATCACTTGAAGTGGGGAAGGGGAAAGAGGTTGATAAGCACGCTCGGTTTTATAAGGAAATACGTAGGCAGATTGAATCGAGCAACAAACTCTTGGGCTCTTCTTCTGATACTCTGCCATGAAAAAGTCATAAAGGGTCACCCGAGGCTCTTTTTTGTTTTGATACTCCTCAGTGGGCGAGCCAGAGTAGGTCATCAGTTTAGGATCCCAATTGGCAAGAGCCCCTTCTAAGATCCATGCCGGCTTTTCGTCTGCTATTTGGTAAGCAGCGAGAAGGAGTCCCCATTCATAAGAAGATCGGGGAGTGTAAACGGGAATCTCTTGCTTCCGAAGAGCAGAAAGCAAACAGCGGTAAAGGGGGGGAAGCTCCTCTTTTTCCCTTTCAACAAGTGTTTGATACACTTTTCTGAGATCTTCTCTAAGTTTAGGATTAAAAAGACGTGCATAGAGTATCAAGGTCCAATGAAGGGGCAGGGCACACCTCACCTGATAGGTAGAGGATCCAAGGTTTGGATAATCGTGAAGATGGGAGGGAAACCCTTTTGCAAAAAATCCCAAAAGACGGCTTAAAACTTCCATCCCCTCCTCAACTTGCGCGATCTTATGGCAACGAAAGAGGGAAAGGGCAAAGCAGAGGTTTTCATAAACCGGAATTCTATCCTCACGATGAAGAAAGGGGGTTTGGCTAGTCCGTCTCAAAGAGGAGTGGCTCATATCATACCCCCTATCCGTTTAATCTACGGATGGCCTCTTTCAGCCCTTCTACAATTCCTCCAACAATAGATGATGGCGCGATGATATTTGCAAGCTCGTGCAACCGATCGGGCGCTTTTTCCATAGAAATGCGCATATCACCTATACTCAAAAGGGGAATGTCGTTTTTGTCATTTCCCGCAGTGATCAGAGGATCTTGCAAACCGAAAGCCTCCATAAAATATTTCACAGCCGCTCCCTTGTTCGCCTCTTTATGAGTGACCAGCAACAGATAGAAAGCGAGATCAATCGGATCCCGAATCATTCTTATTTCAATCTCAAAAGATCGGGATTTAAGCTGCTTTTCGAGATCCCAACACTCCTGCTCAGAGCCAAAACATTTGATCATAGGGAAAAGGTCTTGGTCTAGAGTCTCAAAATTTTCAACAGGCTGCCAAGGTTTTGAACATAGCCTTTTTAGTTTGCTCAAGTAGGCAAGCATTTCGGAGGAGAACCTCCGAGGGCGGTAGTAACAAAAATCCCCTCTTTCAAATCCCGCATAGAGAATGAAATCCTCTCCCCTCCCTTCATAAAGCGCATCAAGGTGTTCAATCACCTCTTTTTTAAAATAGCTCTGACCGATGATTTTTCTCTCAGGCATGGTCAACAGATCTGCCCCATTTTGCACACCAAGGAGAAAAGGGAAATCAATCACCTCCAAAGCCTCAAGCGCAAAGGAAAACGTACGCCCTGTGATGAGCATCAACTGCCACCCTTTGTTGTGAAGCTCTCTGAGATATGAGACAACCCGATCGGGGATAAGATGATCATCTTCAGTGATCGTTCCGTCAATGTCTAATGCAATTGTTCCTCTATCCATAGGGAGATAGTCTAACACTTTTTGGGCAAAAATTCTAGACTAGAAAGGAAAAACCGATCAGAATAGAGGCATGAAAAAACGCGTTCTATGCTTTCTTCTCTTTTGGTTAGTAAATGTGTCTAAAGGAGGTCTCTCCTCTACCGCTTTTGCCTCAGAATCAGACTCTTCTCTACCGATCGAAGAAAGAGTGCCTGTAGAGAGAGTGACGCAATCTTACGAGATGGCTTTCACTAAAACAATTGTCGTTTTATCTGTTCTTATCGCCTTACTGATCTTAGCAGTATGGATGGTTAAAAAGGTCTCAAGCGGACGTCTTCGCTCTTTTAACAACATCAAATCGGTGAAAATTTTAGAAAGAAGGCCTCTTAGTCCAAAGTCGATGCTCTATATCGTAGAAGTTGAGGGGAAAAAGATCCTGATAGCCGAATCGCACCTCAGCGTCAACCAAATAACTACCCTTGAAAGATGGGTCGAAAAGAAAGACCTCTAAATCCCCTTTTAGAAATTTAGAAGTTTGAGGTATGATCTTTTCTGATGATCTCCGTTAAGAGAATCATCTTCCTTTTACCGCCAGCACTCTGAACGAGATTTTGAATCCTACTCTTCCCTCTCTCTTTACGAGAATAGTGCTCGTCTATCCTCTTTTCCTCTATCTTTGATAAAGAGGGGGAGTAAAACTCTCTTTTTGAACTCTCAGCGGGAGAAGGGGGGCAGACTCTTTGCACAGGCTTTTCCCGGCAGGAGCGAGCTTTACCAGG
>JANQSR010000118.1 GCA_028279205.1 Simkania sp. | reverse complement strand
TTTTTGTGAACATCGGCTGCTGACATGTAATCCTCTGCTGAGATGTAATCCTCGGTAAGATCGCTTGTCATCAGAGAAGGGAGAGAAGTGGAAGAGGGGGGCTTTAGACTATCTGATAAGGAGGAAGCGAGCGATTCGACTTTTTCCTCAAGCGGTATTTTTTGATTTAAGGGATCTTTGGAAGTTGCTCCTACCTTTTCTGCCGTAGCGCAACTCTCTTGCACAAGTGGAACCGGTTCGGAACGGTTGATAGATTCTATAGTACTCATTAGAAAAGCCTCCTGCTCTCACATTTGAAAAGAAGGTTAAACAAGGAGCGAGTTAAAATCAATGTAATTTTGAGAGTGTTTACCTAAAACCGGTATTTCGCACATCCATTTGAATATTTTGGATTTTTTCTGACGGCTCTGGAAAGAATGAAAAGTTGCCAAGTAGAATGACATTACCCAATCAAGTGGGAAAGCCGACTTTTTCAAAAGAGACTCAGACTAATCAAGGTCGAAATTAGCTCGAATTTGTTTCCATCGCATTGTATTTGTTGCCGTTTTAATATAGTCGCGGCAAACAGACTCTTCCTCCCGTGCAAAGAGCACGATCTCTTCATCTTTTAACCGTAGAGCGATCGCATAATTAGAAGCCTTGGGGAATAGCCTTTTGATCTTCTGCAATGCCTTTTTGAACCTGCGCTGATCCCAGATGAGACTTGTGAGTCGATAGAGAAGATAACCACAAGGGAAAATGGGAGCCAAGTGGATGAGACAGAGTGTGACCAGGAAGAGGCAAGCCTGTTTGGGCGTTGAAAAAATCGACCCGAGATAGCGGCGCCATTTTCTCTTAGCAAAAGCGTTGGCCAAGATCTCCTCAAAACGGGGTTCGTCAAACGCAAAGCGCAAGCTGTGAACTGCCTCATGCAAAATCACATCCTCTTTCTGATAGCCCCAAAAGCTTCCCTTTTTAAAAGAGTCTCTCAGCTGGATCCAATTGCCAGAGTCTGTGATCCAAGATGCGGCTCCTTCCCATATGTTCAACCCTCGATTAGAGTAACGAACCTGAATCCAAGAAGGGGTAGCTTCTAGTCTTTTTTGAATCAAAGCGATCGCCTCAGGGTGAGCCTCGATCGATTCGAGATTTTTTTGAGAAAAGGCCTTTTGCGTCTCAACCCTTTTCACAAACTCTTTTTCTGATTCCTCTGGGCCTATGATCCAGCCTGCCTCACCAAGTGTTTTAAGCTGATCGGGGGTCATCATCGATTCTTGACAAGCCGTCTGATATTGCGCAGGTGGAAGAAAAGAATGGTAAAAAGAAAAAGGGAGGCAGATAGGATCAGAGCGTTGAAAAGGAGGAGTTTTTTATTTCTTTTGAGTGAAGAGGTGAGGGGCGATTTGATATTGCGCTCAAGTCTTGACTCATTTTCAAGAAGCCAGGTGGCGGCGTTTGAGTGGTCTGCATAACCAGCGGGCTGATCCTCAATCAAATTAAAGTAAGCGGCGGGAAATACAACGTGGCTCACCGTTTGATTTATTCCGGCCATTCTGATGGCATCGTGAAAGGGGAGAAAGCTTCTATGTGTGACCCTGTAGATCAGGGAGTCGCGGTCATTGCCAGGGTATAAATGCGCAATCTCATCCCACCTGGCCGCTACGTTTTCGATCGTTTTCTTTAAAATCGGATGGTAAGGAGCACTTCCGATCAGGTTATTTGCAACCAGCACAGAAGTGCTCATTGCGGTCTGTTTTAAAGGCTCCAAGGCGCAGTAAAGAGCATGATTTGGATGAAGCTCCTTTAAGGTTTTCAAGCATTTTACGTCATGATCGACATAAAGGCCCCCCTCCTTGTAGAGGATCTCGTAGCGGAGCAAGTTGGACTGTTCTCCGTAGTTGTCCGAAGAGGCAAACTCTTTTGTTAGATGATTGAGATATAAATCTGAAATAAAGCAGAGCTTCATATTGGGATGGGGAGTTTTGCGTTCCCTATCTGTCCAAAATTTAAACTCCCATCCAGGGTGATGTTTGATCCATGAGGCGATATTTTTTGCCGATTTCTTGGGAAATGGGTGGGGTCCGACCCAGATCCAGTGGATCAGACGGGGAATGAGGCTCTCTTTTTTCTCTTTTGGCTGACTTGAGATTCTCTTTTCAAAGAGCTCCTTGAAAAAAGCGATGTTTTCATCATCCTCATCTGTCTCCACGAACTGCCAAGCCGTGGTATGCGATCCCATGAGAGCGTTAAAATCGACTCGCTGTTCTTCCTTTTCACACGCACTGAGCAAGAAGAGAAGTACCATCCATACCAAACTAGTTTTCATACAGTTGACCTTGCCTTTTTCGAGGGGGGCTTATGTTTTTGGGGAAGTGTAATACAAAACAGTCAAGAGCACAAGGGGGGAGATTATCACTTTGCCGTTACACAATAGATTTTTTTCTTGAGGTAAAACCCCAAAAAGTCTAAGCTGGCGCAGCAGAAGACCCAGAAAATATGTCAAAAGCATTATTAAACCCACCTCACGCTTGGAATCGGTTTAGTAAGGTCTTCAACCTTTTCTCAAAGGGGAAGTAGAGGGCAAAACATCCAATCAGGACGCAAAGAGTGAGGATTGTTGCCCAGCTCATCTTTCTGCTTCGGCTTCGGATCAGATCGATCTGCTTAGACGCCTCTTTTTCCCCCTCTGTCCCATCCGATTCGGCCCAAGTCCCTGCATAGAAGTGTTTAGAGTAGAAAGCTGGAAGATCCCCTTTTGGGTAAAAGTAGCTGGCGGGGAGGACGATCCCGCGCTGTTTTAGAAGAGCAGGGCTTTCTTTAAGAGCAAGAGTCAAGCACATGTAGGTGCGTTGTAAGTTTAGTTCTTCCCCTCTGAATTTTTTGGTGATCAAATCCCACCGATCTAACACCTTTTGAATCGTTTTTTTGATGATGGGGTGGCGGGGTTTAGAGCCGACAACACCCAAACCGACTGTCAAAGCCGAATTGCTTGGATTAGGGTGGGGAGCTTCGAGTGCTGCGTAAAAATCGTAAGCCCTGTGAAGCGCGTGAAAAGGGCGCACGCAGTTGGCATCGTGATCGATACAAACCCCCCCCTCTTGATGGAGAATTTCATACATCAGGAGATCTGCCTTTTCCCCCCAATCGACCCCTTTTGCGTACTTCTCTTTGAGAGATTCAAAGTGGAAATCTTTGATCAGCCGAACCTCCATCCCAGGGCAGGGGGGGATCCTCTTCCTGTCTGTCCAAAAACAGAAGGTCCAATCGGGGTGCGCACTAACCCAGGTGCGCATATGCTCAACCGATGTTGCTGGAAAAGGGCGGGGGCCGATCCAGATTGTATGGATTCTTTTAGGGATGCGAAAAGGGGATTCAGGTTGGTACTGAAGGTTCACATTTTCGTCGTAGATCTGTTTGTAAAACTCCAAATCTTGAAAATCTTGCTTGGTTTTCATCTGTTTCCAAGTGGGAGTCTCTTTGCCTAAAAGCGTTTCGAACCGATCTTGCATCCTGATCTTTCTCTTAGAAAAAAGGCTTTTCTCTTCAAAGCGAACATAAAACGTGTAGAAAAAAATCAAAAGGCAAAAAGAAAAAGAGATTAGGAGCTTTGTTTTCATCAAAATGGTTTTTCCTCGATTTTTTTTAAGTTTAGGCTAATCAAAAGAAAGGCTGCGCAGCACCCTATCACCGCGGTCAAACTCAAGATCTCAAGCCGTTTTACTCTCCGATCGAGCCTGTTCAACCGTCTGATCCCTTGTGCGATCCTCTTTTCGGCTTTTGTCATTTTTTGAAGCGAGCTCGGAAGCCAAGTCCCTGCGTAAAAATGGGAAGCGTAAAAGGGGCGTAAGCCCTCACCTGGATAGAAGTAGCAGGCGGGAAACAGGATGTCTCGACTTCCAGAAGAGAGCGACTGCTCTTTAAAAACAAGCGTAAGGGGGAGGTAGGTCTGCCGAATCAAAAGGTAGCGCCGAGTGTCGAAATTGCTTGCACGTGCACGGAACTGACCCTTTAATCGTTCCCACCTTTCTAAAACTTTTTCGATCGTCTTGCGTATCACAGGGTGGTGAGCCTTGCACCCGATGAGGCCGTTACAAG
>JANQSR010000090.1 GCA_028279205.1 Simkania sp. | reverse complement strand
GATGAAGGGTCATTAGATGGAGGGAGTCTTGCTTGGAAACCTCGTCGAGCCCCGATTTAAGTGAGAGCTCTTCTAGAAAAGAGAGAAGGGCTTCCTCTTCCCTCTCTTGACCCCATTCAGCCGCCTTGTTGATCAAAGCTTCGAGGTTCTCTTTTCTGTCCCTTTCAGTTTCGGGATCTGCTTTTAACATCTCAAAATAACAAGATTTTTCGATCGCTTGGCTAACAATCGATGCGACCGATGCTCCACTTGCGCTCATCTTTTTTAGATGACTGATGAGCATAAGATAGCTGGCAAGCCCCTCTTTTTGCTTTTTAGTAAGGGAAATGGGAGGGTTTTCATCGATGAGCTCTGCACAAAATAGGAGGATCGGCATCTGAAGCTCTTGTGACAAACGGTGCCATTTGGTCAGAGTCGTTTGACCTATTCCCCTCTTGGGCATATTGATCGTTCGGGAAAATGAGAGAAAATCAGAATCGGAGATGACCATACGGAGGATTGCTAGAATATCTTTGATCTCCCTTCTTTGATAGAAAGAGAGCCCCCCAACGATCACATAGGGAACCCGATGTTTTAAACAACCATCTTCAAAAATTCTCGATTGCGCATTGGTGCGGTAAAAAATCACACAATCTCGCCACGAGCACTTTTTTTCACTTACTTTTTCCATCACTGTTTGGATCACAAACTCAGCTTCAGACTGCTCATTTTGAGCAACGTATATGCCAATCTTCTCGCCACTTCCTAGATCGCTCCACAGCTTTTTTTCATACCGCCTCTCATTGCGTGAGATCAGAGCATTAGCCCCTTTCAAAATGTTTGAAGTGCTCCGATAGTTTTGCTCTAAGGTGATCACTTTTGCATCTTTGTAATCTTTTTCAAATTGCAAGATATTGTGAATCTTCGCGCCACGCCAAGAATAGATCGATTGATCAGGATCGCCAACAGCAAAAATATTTTGATGCACTTGAGATAAGAGTTTGATGATCTGATACTGAGCCGTGTTGGTATCTTGATACTCGTCAATCAAGAGAAATAACCACCGCTTTTGATAATGGGCGAGCACTTTGGGGAATTTTTTAAAAAGGTGGAGAGTGAGAAGGAGCAGATCATCAAAATCAAGGGCATTGCACATCTTCAGTCTCTCTTGGTAAAGAGCATAAATATCTCTTAAAGAAAGCCCTTTTATAGGGGTTTCATCCTCTAAGTCTTCTGGCCATAAAAGTTCATTCTTAGCTCGAGAGATCGCCTGGGCAACCGATTTAAGCGCCTTTTTTTTATCTTGGCACTCAATTGTATCTAAAACGGTTTTCAGAAGGTGCTCTTTGTCTTTCTCATCGTAGATGGTGAAATGGCTGCGATAGCCAAGAAAGGTGATCGATTCACGGAGGATGTGCGCTCCAAGCGCGTGAAACGTCGATGTGAGCACAGCTTGGTTGCACCTATTTTTGATCCGCTTGTGCATCTCATCGGCTGCTTTGTTGGTGAAAGTGAGAGCCAAAATCTCAGAAGAGGGAACCCCCACTTCAATCAGGTGAGCAATGCGGCAAGTCACAACACGCGTCTTTCCTGATCCAGCGCCAGCCAAAACGAGCATCGGCCCTTCCATGTGCTCTGAAGCAACCCTCTGTTTCAAATTAAGATCGATCATAGTGATCTAGGTTACAGAATGGAGGATAGAAGATCAAGTAGCAGATTGAGCCTTCTCACGCTTTTTAAGTTTTTCTAAAGTGCGTACCTCTTGTCCCAAACGTCCTAGTTCGTACCCTTCATAATCGACAAACTTGAAAAATCGCTCAAATTCTGGAAAAACGTGTGAGACCTGTTTCGCCATCTCTTGGGCAACGTAGCGGTAAGAGGGGTGGCCTGCAGGTGATGAGCGCAGTTCACAGAGCCACTGCAACGCTCTGAGGTTGACATGAAAATACCAATGGCTGTTATACGCCATCGGGATCACATACTGCGCCTCTTCAGGCATCTCTTTTACCATTGTCTCAAAAGCTAGACGAGCTTGCTCCATAGCGGCGCGGTATTCTTGCTCCATCTCCGTACCTAAGATCTCCCGTGGGATAAAATACCCTTTATCACATGAAAGAGCCTGCCTTTCTTGGGTCAAGAGGCGGTGCCGTTGTAGATCGCGGAAGATGCCAAAATCGGCAACAATTTCGAAAGTGAAGGTTGCGTGCTCTAAAGCTCTTGGAGATTTATGTCTGCGATTTTTACGAAAAGCGCTCGCCGCATCGAAGATTTGATCAAGCTCTTTTTGGGGAAGATTTTTGCAGATCTGCTGCAGTTCAAGGAGGCCAACCTGAGAGTGGCCAAAAAGGAGTGCAGCTCCCACTTTAAATGGAGCCTCTTGGTCGTAATCAACCAAGCAGACAGAACCCGATTTTCTAGAGGTTTCTAGTTGGGATGTGTGTTTCAGAGCGAGCAGACGCGTCCCCTCTTTTGATTTTTTGTAAAACTGAGCAAAGAGCTCGTGATGCTCGTGCGCCCTGTCTGAGCGACGAACAAAGGAGGGGATCACCTTGGAAAGCTCTCTTTGGCTTTCCTTGGCCATTTCTCGAATCTCCCATAGAGGGTGAGAGTTTAGTTTTTGGATTGCGCCCTCAAAAAAACGGCCATTACCGTAAAGTCCCATGTTTGTCAAAGTGCCCGCTGGAAGGAGCCCCCTCAAACAGTCGAGAACTTTGGCTCGAAGGGCGGCGTTATAGGCGATATCTGAGATCTTTTCCTCCCGACGGAACGTTTTTTTCATCTGCTCTGTCAGTTTGAGGGTTAATTTTCCATATGTTTCAAATAGATGGTTGCACGTTGAGACAAAGAGGGAGCTGTGCGAAGAGTTCATGAGAACGGGGTCTTTGTAAAAGAGGTACTCCCCTTGATACTTTTGGTCGAAATAGATGTAACGGGTCGATTTTTCAAGCGGAGAGCCTCCGATTCGGAAATCTTCGATCGCTTTGGCCGCAATCATAGAGATATTCTCAATTGCCAGATGTGCACCTCCGAGTTCACCGATTGAGTCATCTCCATACCCATCCAAAATCCGATCATAGAAATCTTGCGCTTTTTGAATAGCAATGCCCTGATCCTCACTCTTCTCCTCATGCTTTTCACAAGTGGATAGAAAGGCCGCCTCTTTATTCAGGATAAAATCTTTTAGAAGGAGGGAGCGCAGCCCCAACTTGGAGCGGGAGTAGCGGGAAAAAAGAGCCCCTTTAAGCACCTCTGGCAGGTTTTTGAGTACAAATATATTGCTAGACGTGTTCGTGACATATTTTCTTAAGATTTTGAGCTCTTCTTCCGTGAATTTTTCATAATCTTGCACCATGTGACTACTCCCTCCCCTAACATGTTATTATTTGGTCTATGAAAAAAGCAAGAGAAGATTATAGAAGGGCCAGAAGAACCAAGGACAAGAACCTCTGTTTTTCTGATCCATGCACACTTAGTATTCGTCACAAGATACCGACGTAGAGGGATCAAGATCCAACAGTCAGTAAGAGTCAATGAAATTTGAGTAGATTTTTTTTTTGCAAAAAACCTATTTTCAAAAATGAAAAGGAGTAAAACGGTTTGACTTGCTCTGAGATCTTAAAAAGACCGCGCCGCAACCGGCTCACCCCCTCTATTCGTCAAATTTCCAACGAGACCACCTTGAATATTGGGGATCTTATCCCCCCCTTCTTTTTGGTAGAAGGGAAAAGAGTGTGCGAGCAAGTTGGATCGATGCCTGGGATCAACCGATACTCTGTCGATCTGATCATCAAGCAGGCAGAAAGGCTCCACCTCCAAGGGGTTCCCGCCATAGCTCTCTTCCCGATGATCGATCCCAAAATGAGAGATAGCAAAGGATCGGAAGCCCAAAACAGGAAAGGGCTTGTTCCCCGAGCCATTCGCCTATTAAAAGAGGAGATCCCCTCCCTTTGTGTGATCGCCGACATTGCGCTCGATCCCTACACATCGCACGGACATGATGGAATTACAAATGAGAGGCAGGAAGTTGATAACGATTTGACCTTGGAGGCTTTGGCCTCTCAGGCTTTGATCTACGCTGCTGCTGGCTGCGATATTTTAGCCCCAAGTGATATGATGGATGGGAGGATCGAGTATATTCGTAAAGTGCTTGACAGAGAAGAATTTCACGGTGCTCTGCTCCTCTCTTACTGCGTTAAATACGCATCCTCTTTTTATGCCCCTTTTCGAGAGGCGATTCAAACTCGCCTCTCTTTCGGCGATAAGAAGGGGTATCAAATGGATCCTGCAAATCAGCGAGAGGCACTTCGAGAAGCCCTTTTAGATGAGGAGGAGGGAGCCGACATGTTGATGATCAAGCCAGCCCTTCCCTATTTGGATGTGATTGCCAAGGTGAAAGAAAAACTCTTCTTACCGATCGGAGCCTACCATGTAAGCGGAGAGTATGCCATGGTTATGGCTGCACAGGAGAGAGGTTTTCTCAATGCAAAAGAGACGCTCTACGAATCACTCATCGGAATCAAGAGAGCGGGGGCTGATTTTATCTTTACCTACGCCGTGAATCAAATGCTCGAACTATTTGGGCGGCATCTGCCTTCTTCCCCAATTTAAATTTTTCACTCTCTTAAAGCTTTGAATTTCAAGTTTTAAAAAAAAGAGATTGGTTATATCTGTTTTTAATTTTTTTATTTATACGTTACTATACCAGTTAAGAGATAAGGTTTGGTTATTGTTGTGAAGGGGGCAATCATTCGCATCTTTTTCGATTCCTTAAAGATCTATTAAACTGTTTAAAGAAGGGAGAGTTATGATCAAGAAAGGCAAACAAGTGATCATCGAATATAGTGTCTTTTTACAAGATAAGACCCCTGTTGATAGTAATGTTGGTCGAGACCCACTCATATTCAACTATGGATCTCGGCAAATTTTACCAGCCCTTGAAGACTCCTTGCTTGGCCTCGAGGTGGGAGATACCAAACACATCACACTTCAGCCTGACCAGGCCTATGGGGATGTCAATCCGGGCGCTTTTAAAGAGGTCGATGCGGGGGTTATCCCCGAAGATCTCCGTTTTGAAGGAGCCCTTTTGGTGATTGCCGATGAGAGTTTCGGAGAGATGCTGATCCGGATCGATCAATTAAAAGGGGATCGGGCTGTTCTCGATTTTAATCACCCACTGGCGGGCAAAGAGTTGACATTCGATGTAAGGGTGCTCGATGTCTCGTGAAAGATGGCTATCCTACCCTCTTTAGACTAAATCTTTCTGCTTGAATGATCGGGTAAAGAGGTCTTCCCGTTTTGGCTCGAGCCCCTGTATCACGTAGCCAGACTGACATCGCATAAGGGATGACCTTTCGACTGCTTTTTTTAAGAAAAAAATCGAGTGGGATCACAAACGCAATCCCTTTGTCTTGATGCCGGCTTTGATTGACGATATCTCTGGCATTTGTCCATGTGTACCAAGCAGAAACTTTTAGTCCACTTGCAAAGTGGCGGCTGAGCTCAAACCGAACACCTATGTCACGTGCTAAAAACTTGCCAAAACTCATCTTGAAATCGAAAGGGAAGGGGCGCAAATTGCAGTAAAGATCAACAAAGAATTGATGTCCGATGTAGTGATATTTTTTTGCTTGCACTCCATCAAATCTGTTGATTTTGGTCGTAAAGCCGATGCCGTGATATTTCCTCTTGAAAAGGGTCGCTATTTCCAGACCAATTGCCCAGTTTGAGCAGGCGGGAGAGTAGAGCAGCTCTGCAGCTCCCCCACCGTAGGCGACTTCAAAATATCCCACGGCCAGCCGGCCATACCACCCACTTTTCAAATAGCTTGCCTTTTGAAGGTAAGCCTGCTCAATAGAAAAGCTCCCCGTTTTATAGTAACGGATCATATCTGAGCGCACATTGATGATTTGAGAAGGGTTTAACATATCCCGATCCCCCACATCTGATAGGCTTGATTTCAGATTGAGAGCTGCCTGAACTTTGTAGTAAACCGAGTCGAAGAGATACCCCTCTGGTCCGAAGAGAAGACCAACGCTATACTTAAATTTGCCCGTCGCACTTCCGAAAAATGTGAGAAAGCGTTCGATAAGGGTAAGCATAAGAGAGACCTAAAGCTGCTTTTCCAACCTCACCCATCCGAGCAGAGGGCATACTAAAATACCCTCCCATGAGCGTATGATTGTAATGGTAAGGGAGGTGATCCTCTGAAACGGAAGAGAGCTCTTTGATCGTTTTTAGATCCCGAAACAGACTTTCGCCCCCCTCTTGTGCGAAAAGGGATTTACTGCTTAGCAACAAAAAAGAGGTTAAAGTGACCAGAATTAAGCAAAACATTTTTCTAAAAAAGAGGTTTAATAAGATTTTAGGGGTCTTAGAGATGAATTTTTATATTCAATGGGGACATCTTAGATTAACAAATTTTTTTAGACCTTTCGGTGAGTTTGAACTTTAATAAGGGTGTTTCTATAATCTCTTTGACGGAAATCATGGAGGTTTGAAACTTTTTATGTCGATGAATTATTTGGATCAGTTTCAGAAGCACTTGGACAGTCATGACTATCCTTCGTTTCTAACCCTCTGGGAAGAGTACTGTATGGGAGACGAAGTTGATGGTGAAGAACTTAGACTTGTCTTAACAAGTGTTAAAGAGTCAGATCTAGCTCTTCCTTTTGGTCGCCATGTTGAAAAAGGGTTAGTCCTTTGGGAAAAAATTGAATCGAGTGAGCTCGGCCACGAGGTGTTTAAGCTCATCGTCGACTTGCAGACAAGGAACGACCCCGAGTTTGCAAAAAAGGTTCTCGAATATTTGAAAAATCGGGGCACTGAAGATCCCCATTACCACGAAAAAATCCGTCTGATTGGGCTGCGGGAAGGGAAAAATTTCAAAGGGGCTGTGAGCAGCTACGAACTCCTCTCCCATATGAAAAAGGGAAATTTTGTTTTCCATAATGGTGGCTGGGGCGTTGGAGAGATTATGGATGTCTCTTTCTTGTGTGAACAGCTTCAACTTGAATTTGACTATGTTCCAGGCATCAAAGAACTCTCATTTGAAAATGCTTTCAAAGTCCTTACTCCTCTTCAAGAGGAGCATTTCCTCTCTCTTCGGTTTGGTAATCCAGAAGAGCTCGAAAGGCGTGCTAAAAAAGACCCAGGGGGTGTCATCCGTCTCCTCCTCCGCGATTTAGGCTCTCTGACGGCTGCCGAGATCAAAGAGGAGCTCTATGAGCTTGTCATTTTAAAAAATGACTGGACCCGCTGGTGGCAGACAGCACGCTCAAAATTAAAAAAAGACACCATGATCGAAAACCCAAAAGATCATAAGCAACCTTTCCGTCTGCGTAAAGCTGAGGTGACGCACGAAGAGATGTTGCAAAAAGCGCTTGGCACAAGCCCGCAAGTTGAAACTCTCATTCAGACTGTTTACTCTTTCTTGCGCGATTTTCCCTCAATGCTAAAAAAAGAGGCTTTTTGCGCCGATCTTGAGCAAAAATTAAAAGAGACTCTTAAATGCGAAGAGTTAACAGATGCCCTGGAGCTGCAACTTCACTTTTGCCTTGAAGATTTAGCAAACGGAAGGGGGGGGACTGATCATGTGGCAAGCCTCATCAAACGGTTTGCATCTTCCGAAGATGTGGTAAATTCTATACAGGTGATCGCTTTTAAAAAGCGAGCTGTTGTCAAGATACGGGAGCTAAGAGAGGATTGGGTTCGCATCTTCTTGGTACTTCTTTTAAAGATTGATCAAAACTCTTTGCGAGACTACATCTTATCTGAGCTCATCGAAGCGAAAAAAGAGGAAGAGATCGCCAAAAAGCTCGAAGAGCTTCTCTCTTTCCCCATGCGATACCCAACCGTAATCGTCTGGTATTTCCAAAAAATCATGAAAGAGGAGCAGCTCCCCTTTTCTGATAAAGAGGGGAAGAACCGTTTTTTCGAAACGTTCCTTATCCTTCTCAGTTTGTTAGAACAATCTACGGGAAATCGGGATTTGATCAAAAAAATGCACACCTTTCTAACAAAGGGGCGTTATGCCAATGTGCGCAAGATTTTCCGCGATAACGATCAGGAGACGATCCAAGAGTTTCTCCTCTTAGTGACAAAATGTCACAGTTTAAGCAACCACGATATCAAGATTTTCCACTCACTTGCCGAAGTGATTTTCCCCGCTCTTAGCAAGTTGGGCAAAAAATATGAGAGCGCGCCTTACTCTGAAGAGAGCCCGATTTGGACAACCGAAGAGGGGTATAGAAAAATCAAAGAGCGGATCGAAACGATCTCGACAGTCGAGACGGTCGAAAACGCGAAGGAGATCGAAGTGGCACGCTCACACGGAGACCTGCGTGAAAATGCGGAATTTAAAGCAGCTCTTGAAAGGCGCGAGCGTTTGCAAAGCGATCTCAAAACCCTCTCTGATCAATTCAACCGTGCACGTATTTTGACAAGGGAGGATGTGCATTTAGATCGGGCGGGGGTGGGCATGATCATCGATTTTAAGACTGAGGAGGGAGCAGTGATCTCTTACACTCTGCTCGGCCCTTGGGAAGCCGATCCCGAAAAACATATCCTCTCTTTTCAATCGAAACTTGCTCAATTAATGATTGGAAGGAGAGTGGGAGATAAAATTCTTGTTCAGGGCAAAAGTCTCATCATTGCAAACTTGCGCAATTATTTTGACACCGTTTAGAATAGGCAATTTAAGCTGGGCATCCTTTGGATATAAATTAGGAACATTTTAATGATCAAGCTCGTCATAGCAACGACCAATTTACATAAAATTCGGGAAATCAAGGCTATTTTAAAGCCCCTTTGCTCTTTCGATATCTTAACGCTTCGGAATTTTCCCGACTACAAGCCGCCCGAAGAGAGGGGAAAGACGTTTAAGGAGAACGCTTCACTCAAAGCAACCCATGCCGCTTTGGCGACGAAAGAGTGGGTTTTGGCCGATGATTCAGGCCTTGTTATTCCTGCGTTAAACAATGATCCTGGAATCTACAGTGCTAGATATGCTGGGTCAGAAGCAACCGACAAGGAGAATCGGCTCAAACTACTCCAAAAGCTCGGCGGGATCGACGAACAGGAGAGGGTTGGTTACTACGTATGCGCTTTAGCCTTGGCTTCAAGCGATGGGATCGAAAAAGAGGTTCAAGGCACGGTTGAAGGAAGCTTGCTGATGATGCCTCGTGGTGGGGGCGGGTTTGGTTATGATTCCCTTTTTCAAAAATATGATTACGGCAAGACGTTCGCCGAACTAGACGAAGAGACGAAGAATCGGGTTTCCCACAGGCGTAAGGCAATAGATAAATTGCTCGGAACGTTGAAGATGATTGGTTCTCGTCAAAAACATCAAGATGAACTATGTCATTGATGGCTATTGAGAAAAAATTAAAAGAGAAGCCACCTGATCAAAATCAAGACAAATAGAAAAGATCGGCTCTTTAAGAAAAGAAAAAAGAGTGGGACAACGAAAATTTTCGTGAAAAAAATAGATTATTGCGGTAAATTTTTGTTTTGCGCTCAGCTAGAGGCAAAAATTTCTTTTGTAGAGTGATAAGGGTGATTTTTAAACCACTTTAACTCAGGTTAAACTTTTCCGAGGTAAGCATGAGACCCCCCCTTTTCCCCTTCTTCTTATTAACACTGATCGTGCTTGTTTTTGGTTGCGAAAAGAAGAGCGGCTCGCCCCCTATGGGTCGCAAAGTACCTGCTCAATCTATTCGGATCAATATTATTTCTGAGCCGCGCACACTCGATCCGCGAAAAGCGCGCCTTCTTTCTGATATCAACCTCATTAAAACATTTAACGAAGGGTTGACACGGATTGATCAGCAGGG
>JANQSR010000085.1 GCA_028279205.1 Simkania sp. | reverse complement strand
ATGCTAACGAAAAAATGGACATAGTGGGGAATTGCTCTCTTTTTGATAAGAGCGTTGATTTCTTTTTCACTCTCTCTAACCATATAGAGCCTCCTAATTTGGATATTTCGGGCTGAATATACATGGGGGGCATGACATGGCAGAGAAGATCGTTTAATTAGAGGCTTACACCCTCGTGACTACCTAGAAGATATCTTCAGGCATATCATGAGTCATAATCACTCTTCTCTTGAGGAGCATCGTTCAGATCAGTGGAAACCTTCGTGACATAGTTCATCCCATCCAGCACTTCCTTGCTTACGGACATAGTGTGATTTAAGCAAAAGATGGGTTCATTAGACGCTTACGAGCTGCAAACATCAAACTGAAGCAGGTAAGAAGAGCCAAACTTCCGCGTCTTTGCCAGGGAAAGGCGTTTTAAGCGAGTAATCTCGGGCACTTTGGACGTTTCGTAAAACAGAGTGCCCGCTTGATCAACAAGATGATTTTGATCAATCAGAGATAGGATCATCCCTATACTCCCCCTTTTATCCTCTTCTAGATGAGAAGAGTAGGGGGGGTCGATATAGATCAGATCAAAAACTTGCCCTTTCTTAGCTAGCAGTTTCAATCCCCTTAAAGCATCAACTCTGAGCAAGGTTGTCTGTTTGTCTAGATTAAGACGCGAAATGTTTTGCTTGATCGCACAGAGTGCTGGATGATGATTTTCAATAAAAGTGGCGTGCCTGGCTCCTCGGCTGAGAGCTTCAATCCCCATCGCTCCCGATCCTGCAAAAAGGTCTAGGAAAAAGGCCCCTTCTACTTGGTTGCGACAGATATCAAACACTGTTTGGCGCAACTTTCCCGATGTGGGTCTCACCGCACCATCTTGAGGAACATCTAGCTTATGGTTTCTGTACAGACCCCCTGAAACTCTCATTTTACCTGGGAGTATAAGTGATGGTGCTTTAAAACCTCTTCAGCTTTTTTGAGCAAAGAGGGGTCACTCTCTTTCAGATAGTCGCCATAGTAAGAGTAGGCTTTTTGAAGCGCGAAATTTCGCTCGAATGTGACCCTGTTTACCTCTTTTGCAGAAGCAAATGAGATCGGTTGCTGAACGTTGACCCATTGGTTATTAAAACGTCCTTGCAGAATCAAATCAAAATCGTTGAGTCTATTGATAGATCCATAAACAGTATAAGGCGTATCGGAATAGAGCAAAGGGTAAGCCTCTCGATTGGGGTAAAAACGGATCTCTGTACCATCTTTAGCCAGTGCTTGTATATAGATATCTTTGGCAAGGAGATGCTTGATATGTTTAACAAAAATGGCGAGTTTACGTGGGAAAGCGGCGTGTGTGGGTGAATACATAAACTCGCCGTTATTAAAAGTGCTGATGAGATCGAGCATCGTGATGTTGTTTCCTTGACTTGCCGAAGCAGTGAAAAGGGAAAAGAGACCTTTACTTTTCTTTGCAAGAGCTTTGAATGCATTTTTCTGTTTTTCGATTTGCTTTAAAGAGTGCCCATCCGTCAGAAGCACAACGACATTCTCTTTTTCAGAATCAAAATAGTTTTCTATTTCGGTAATCAATTGAAACGTATTTCGGTTGGCAAAATATCCCCGATACTCACTCCTATCCAAGTAAGAGCGCACTTGATCAAGCGCATCTTGATTCCAGGCGATTGGTTTCTTGCTCATCGATCTTATCTTTGAGTCGGCTAAAATAACGTTGAAGAGATCCCCACTTGTCATGTAAGGAACCGCCTTGATTATCGCCTCTTTGAAAGTGTTATACCGATGTTTCTTGATGCTAGCCGAACAATCTAATACGAAAATAAAATTCTGAGCAAAGGAGGGGGCATGAAATCTCTTGCCTAGCTTTAGGGTGAGCGCAAAGTCATACCCTTTCCGATCCGCTTTTTCAAAGTAGGTGAGAGTTGTTCCGAACTCATCGTCAAAAGATAAAACCTTTATATCTCTTTCTGAAAAAGTGTCCCGCAAATACCCCTCCGTAACCCGGTGGGCCTGGTTTATCTCATGCATCTCTTTTTCACTCAGAGCGATCTTAAGCTCTGGATGGGAGAGCCCAAGTTGTACGGAACCTTCGCTTAAATCCTCTTTAAATCGGGGTTTTAAGCCCAGATCCGAAAAATGGCTTAAAACTATACCTCTGCCCCCTTTGATCACCCCTTCTAAATCGATTCCAAATGGCTCTGGCTCGGTAGAAGGGGGCATGAGGGTAGGAGCAGATGTTTGTAAACGGGAGGGCGAAGGGGTGCTCAAAGCCAAACCTTTGATTTCAGAGAGAGTTTCAACCGCTCTTTTAGGTGCAAAAAATGGGTCTTTCAGCCACTTTTCCCCTTTTTTAAGGAGCATGTGGGGCATCGACAAGGAGAAAGATTGATATGGTTTTTCCCCGTGCTCTAAAAGAGCACACCCATTTCCCCCCCTCTTCTCTTGCGGTAGACAAGTTCCCCCTCTTTCTAGGTTCGGATAGAAAGGGGGGGCGATTCCGTTCCTCTCTCTTTCCTGAAAAGCGGGAAATGATCTTTTTTGAAAAAAAGTTGAGAGGGGCTTTTCAAGCTTTGGCAAGTAGAAAAGGTTAAAGCAGATCTTTCTGTCGGGGGTTATTTTTTGTTTTTTCTGCAAAGTCACATTCGGTGCAGCGGGGAAGATAGAGTCAAAATGGACAAGAGAGATCGAAAATCTATCCAGCTTAGCCCCTTTTTGGCGAAAATGGGAGCTAAACTTTTTTACAATCAAACTCTCTACTTCACCTGTAATTAGCCGCTTTCTCAATGGAGGGTGATAAAAGGAAAGCTTTTTGAAAGGTGAGGGGGTCCATTTCAGATATTTAAAGAGCTTTTCCTTTGACTTGCAGAGAGTCAGCCGCTGAGCCTCCTCGATGGCATAAGTCAACTTCTTTGAGGGGAATGAAACCGATAAATGGGGGCTATTCATACGCGAAAGGTCGGCTGCGATCGGCTCTGTTTGCAAGAAAGCCACATGAGAAGAGGAGGTAGATCCCATCAAATCAGCTAAATGAGCAGGAGATGGGGTTAGA
>JANQSR010000077.1 GCA_028279205.1 Simkania sp. | reverse complement strand
GATATGAGCCTTTCTAAAGGGCTCGAAAAAGTTTTGAAAAGTCAGGGAATGACATTTGAATTCTCTACCAAAGTGATCTCTGCAGAGGTTCGATCTCAAGAGGTGATCCTAACTGTTGAGAAGGCAGATAAGAGCACAGGTGAGATTCCAGCAGAGGTTGCCCTTTTATCGATTGGGCGTCAACCTTATACAGAGGGGCTAGGACTAGATGTGATCGGAATTGAGACAGACAAGAGAGGTTTGATTCCGATTGATGGAAACTTTCACACCTCTCAACCCCATATTTATGCTGTGGGTGATATTGTGAGTGGGCCTATGTTAGCTCATAAAGCTTCAGAAGAGGGGTTCGCAGTTGCGGAGGTGATTGCGGGGGTTCAAACACATATCGAATATATCGGCATTCCCAATGTTGTTTACACCTATCCTGAGGTGGGATCTGTCGGTCTTACTGAAGAAGAGGTTCAAAAAATGGGGATTCTCTTTAAAAAAGGGGAGTTTCCTCTCAAGGCGAATTCTCGTGCCCGTTGCAGCGGAGAAGAGGAAGGTTTTGTTAAAATCATTGCCTGTGGAAAGACAGATGTTTTGCTTGGCGTGCATATCCTATCATCACACGCTGGAGAGCTCATTGCACAGGCCGCCTTGGCGATTGAGAAACGGGCGACAGCACTTGAGCTGGGCAATCTCTGCTATGCACATCCCACCCTAGCCGAGTCAATGAAAGAGGCTGCTTTGATGGTGAGTAAGAAAGCCATACATATTTGATCAAAAAAAAATAAAACATTTACAAATGTCTCCGAAGACTATATTAATGACCTTCAACAGAAAAAAGTCGTTGGAGTACCAGATAATTCTTACTTTCAAGGGAGGTTAGAGCTGGGGCTTTAAAAGAACCTGACACAGTTTTATGAACGGTCTCAAATTTATACTAAGAAAATAGTTTTGACATCTACAAAAACAAAATCCAACTTTACACCCTATCTCCCTTTTTTGATACTCATCAGCTTCATCTCTTTTGTAAACATTCTAGCTCGTGTCATCTACTCTCCTCTGACCCCTTTGATCTGTAAAGAGATGAATCTCTCTCATGGCGAAACGGGCAATATTTTCTTTGTTCTCTCTTTGGGTTTTTCCGTTACGCTGTTTGCTTCCCAATACATCTCAACTAAATGGTCTCATAAATTTACGATCATTCTTTCGGTCTTTACAACAGGGCTAGCTTTGATACTAACAGCCTACTCGGCAGGTTTTCAGCAGTTCCGCTTAGCAATTTTCATCCTTGGAATGAGTACGGGGCTTTTTATCCCTTCTGCTGTAGCTCTGATTAGAGAGACCATTCCAAATCATCATTTGGGAAAGGCCCTTGGAGTTTTTGGAACAGCCCAAAGCTTTGCTTTCATTTTGGGTCCGCTTTATGTCGATTTTTTTATTCCATTCTTAGAGTGGAAGCAGATATTAGCTCTATTTGGTTTCTGTCCCTTTATCCTTGGCCTATTTCTTTTGTTTTTAGGTAGCAAAGAAGAGAAAAAAAGCTTGCCCATTACTCTCTCTTTTATAAAAGATGTTTTCAAATGGCCCTCTTTTTGGATTTTAAATCTCCTTTTATGTGTAATCAACGGTCTAAATATTGGAATATACAGCATGATTCCAGATTATTTTGAAAATCACAACTTAATTGAAATGAAAAGTGTCAATCGTATCGTTATTTTTGCACGGGTCATCAGTATCGTGACGGCATTGATTGGAGGATATCTCGTCGATAAATTAGGGCTCAAAAAATCTTTAGTTGCTTCTCTCTTTTTGTGTGGATGTGTGACCATTTTTATGGGTATTGCAAACCCGACGCTTGGCCTTATTCTATTTTGTGTGCAGTCGCCTGTTGCAGCTTGTCTCTTGCCTATCATCCATTTTGGAATTTCCACAATTGTGCCAACTGAAAAAAATGCGGCAATCGTCTCAATTATGGCTCCTTTTGGTTTTGCTTTCGGAGCGGGATTTATCCCTCAGATTTTGGGTTTTCTCGGCGACTTCAGGCTTTATGCCGAGGGATTTATCACTTTTGGACTTGCATCCCTTGTCTGTTCTCTAGTATTTAGCATGAACATTGTTTATAAACATGTCCACTCCAGTCAACTTAAAAGTATGGAATGAAGATGCACGAGCGGATGGGGGTTCTCTTGGTCAACCTGGGCACACCCAATTCCCTATCTTTTAAAGATGTTAAAAGATACCTTAATCAATTTTTAACAGATCGACGCGTGATCGATTTGCCCTGGCCTTTGAGACAGCTGCTCGTTCGGGGAGTCATTGTTAAAAGACGATGCAAAGAATCAGTTAAATTGTACCAGTCTATTTGGAGAGAAAAAGGTTCACCCTTAAAGATTTATGGCAATCAGCTCGCTGAAAAATTACAGGAGAGTTTGGGAGAGTCTTTTCAGGTTGAACTCGCTATGCGCTATCAAAAACCTTCGATTAGAGAGAAGCTAGAAAAGATCAAGGGAATCCAAAATCTCATGATTATTCCCTTGTTTCCTCAGTACGCCTCGGCTACGACTGGTTCAATCTATCAAGAGGTTTTTGAGATTTTGCAAAGATGGGAAATCATTCCCTCCCTTGTTTCGGTTAATGAGTTTGCAACGCACCCATATGTGATTCGAGCTTTTTGCGCAGTAGCTCGTCAGCGGCCTCTTTCAGATTACGACCACTTTGTCTTTAGCTATCACGGTTTGCCTGAGAGATATGTTAGGAAAGCGGATCGGTTTAACCATTGCTTAAAAACTTCTGATTGCTGCCGAGATTTGAAAAAAATCAATCATAGTTGCTATGCGGCTCAATGCGTCGGAACCACAAAGGGGATCTGCAAAGAGCTTGGACTACAAAAAGAGAGGACAAGCCACTGTTATCAATCCAAACTTGGAAAGGCTCCCTGGCTAAAGCCTTATACAATTCATGTTATCGAGGAGCTTGCAAAAAAGGGGGCTAAAAAGATTCTTGTATTCTGTCCAGCTTTTGTCGCGGACTGTCTCGAAACGCTGCAAGAGATCGGAATAGAGTATCGAAACGAGTTTAAAAAAATGGGCGGAGAAGAACTAGACCTTGTGGATGGACTTAACGCTACCCCAGATTGGGTTGATGCTCTAAAGAGGATCATTCTAGAAAGAAGCCCTTGAAATCTCACCGCTCATCTACCCTCGACTTTGTATCCGTTCAGTGGGTGTGGTCTTTTTTATGCAGATTTATGCAGATCGTGGATTTTAAGGGGCTAGACTGGTCAAAAGTGCCTATTTTTGGCATGTTTTGGGTCAAAAAATACTCAAAATGCCCATTTTTGGCATGTTTTGGGTCAAAAAATACTCAAAAGTGCCTATTTTTGGCATGTTTTGGGT
>JANQSR010000049.1 GCA_028279205.1 Simkania sp. | reverse complement strand
CAAGGTTCACAACTTTCGTATGATTTTATGAGTAACGACACCCCTCCTCCTAAAATTTCAAAGCCAAACTTTCCAGAAATGACAGACCTGATAATGGAGCGGCCTATAGATGGCTCAAACGACTGTCAAGAGCCGATGCTCAAGAAGAAACTCGAATGAGAGTTTTTCCTTGTGGAATAAAAGCTGTTAAAATAGGATAGTGTGGGCTTTTTATAGGAAAAATCTCCAAGTTTAGGAGGAGTGTCCGAGCGGTTTAAAGAGCACGCTTGGAAAGCGTGTGCATGTGAAAGCGTGCCATGGGTTCGAATCCCATCTCCTCCGTTGCTCTTTTTTTAATGCTCCGATGCCCATTCTCCTTGGGGGTGAGCACCAGGGTGTTTTCTCTTTGTTTTGTTCTTTCTGCATGCTATTTTGCGATGGAAAAAGTAAAAGTCTTTAAAAATCAAAAATCTAAATTCAAAAAAAAAGAGATGACAACCGAAGACCAGCTGATGATAGACATCTATCCTATTAGGGGTATTGCTTATATTCGGATCACTTCGGTATATAGACGTTTTAGGAGAGATCCCAGAAGTTATTAAGAATTTAACTGACACTTTTGATAAAAATTAAATCACGAGGAGAAATGACTCTAAAAAAACGGGACGTTGAGAAATTCAAGAATCGACTTATTGCGCTTCGCGCTCAGATCAATCAGACTTTGGGAAAGGTATCCGAGGATGTAAAGAGGAGAGAGGAGCCCAAAGGGTACTCTCAACATCAAGCAGATGAGGGAACAGATGATTTCGGTCAAACCATTTCGATCGAGATCTCGGGCAAAGAGCGATCAATTTTGCGTCAAATTGAGAGAGCTCTTGAAAAAATAGAAGAGGGCTCTTACGGGACATGCGACGTTTCGGGTGAAGAGATCCCCTTTAAGCGGTTAGAGGCTGTCCCCTATGCAACAATGACAGTTCAAACACAGGAGAGATATGAGAAAGGGCTTCTCTAAATTTTTAGGAGTCGGGCTCATTTTGCTGCTTGTCGATGCGTTCACCAAATATTTGGTTTTGGTTCACCTTAATCTGTCAAGCATCTCTTACTCCCCCTCTTATCCTTATGGGGGTGTCGGCATTTTTCAAGATTTCTTTGGGATCGATTTTTGTATCACTAAGGTCACAAATTTTGGAAGTGCTTGGGGCATTTTTTCCTCTCATCCCTCCGTGCTACTCATCATTCGGATGGGGATCCTTCTCAGCTTATTTGTCTACACCTGTTTTATTAACAATCAGAAGAGAAGGTGCCTTCCCCTTTTCCTAATCATTGTAGGCGCAACAGGAAATATTCTCGATTCTTGCATCTATGGCTTTGTGATCGATATGCTCCATTTTAACCTCTGGGGCTACTCTTTCCCCGTCTTCAACCTCGCCGACTTTATGATCTTCTTAGGAATCTTTTCCCTCATCTTCCAATCATTTTTTCAAAGAAAACATGCGACCTCTCTTTCGAAAAGGGCATCCTAGCCAAGAAGGGCTTCTCCAGGCCTCAAAATGGATCTCTTACCGCGCACTTCTCGACCCTTCCGAGATGGAGTCCCTTTTTGAAACCTTGCCCCCCTTTGCCCTCTACAATGTCTCAGAACTGATCAATCCAGATCAAGCACTCTTTTCTAGGCAAGCTTTTCTCAAAGAGTACGCCTCCTTCGTTCAAAAGCTCAAGCAAAAGCAGCCCTCTTTTTTGCCAAAATCCCTTTTTTCTGCTGCCATGTCGACAACACCTGAAATTTTTTACGCGATGGATGTGAAAGAGAAGATGATTTTAAAATTGATCAGACCAGCGATCCAGCTCTCACTTTTCCATTTCACCTGCTCTAGAGATAGACGCACCTTTCACCTGATGACATGCGATCGAGAGTCGGTTCAATGGGGGGTTCAATTCTCTTACCCCTACTTGCATTCAAACTCTAGAAAAGAGGAATTAGTTGAGGTGATGCGAGATCCGAGTGATGTTAACATAAGCCTTTTTCAAGCTCTTGCGAAATGGATGCGTAGAAACTCCCGCCCTACCTCCTTCCTGGTTGAGGGTAAAAAGGTATCGATCGCAGCACGCATTGGAAACCGATGCATGACATGGATCAACAAACATCCTCAACTCGCTCAAAAAGGGTTGATCGTTGTATGATTGAAATTATCTCTATCGGATCTGAACTCGTGACTGGGGAAACGATCAACACAAATGCCAGCCTGATCGCAAACGCCTTGCTCAAAAAGGGGTATCTCGTTAAACAGATCACCACCGTGCCTGATGAAAAACCCCTTTTAGAAGAGGCGATTGCCCGCGCAATGAAAAGGGCTTGTGTTATCATCATGACGGGAGGTTTAGGCCCGACCGAAGATGACATCACACGACAAACAGTCGCTCAATTTTTTAATCTACCCCTCAAAAAGGAGGCCACTTTAGCCGCTGATTTAAAAAAACGGTATGGAGAAGAACTAGAAACGATTGAAGATCAGTCGACCATCATTGAAGGCGTAGAAATGATCCCAAATCTTTTTGGCACAGCCCCTGGCTTCCTCTTGAAAAGGGGCAAATCGCACCTCTTAGCATTCCCAGGCGTTCCCCATCAGATGAAGCCGATGCTTGAGCAATATGGCATCCCCTATCTAGCTCAAATTGTTCCAAAAGAGTGGTTTCAAAAGAGTCTTTTCTTGTGTTTGCTCTACGAAAACGGGGTAGACCTTTATTTAAGACAACTAGCGGCGAACTATCCCGACTTAAAGTATGGAATCTGCCCATCATATGGAACCTTGTCGATCTACTTGAAAATAAAGGCCCGATCTCAAAGCGAAGCAGACAAGAAACTCGCGCCGATTTTATCCGATTTGCACGCCCAGTACAAAGAACATATTTTTTCCGAAACAGACTCAAAGATCGAAGCAGCCATCCAAAAGCAGTTTCTTGCAAAACAGCTTAAACTAGCCTGTGCTGAGTCGTGTACGGGAGGCAGAATAGGCTCACGATTGACCTCTATAAGTGGAAGCTCTGGCTATTTTTTGGGAAGCCTCGTCACTTACTCAAACGGGATGAAACAAAAAGTTCTCAACGTCAGACCAGAAACAATTGAGACGCACGGAGCCGTAAGCTGTGAAACAGCCTATGAAATGGTCGAAGGCCTCCTCTCCCTTTCCAAGGCAGACTACGCGATTGCCGTTTCGGGGATCGCGGGTCCTAACGGAGGAACCCAAGAAAAGCCCGTAGGTACGATTTGGGGTGCCATCGCTACAAGGAATGGAGAAAAATTTGGAGGTCTCCTCAAACCAAAGGGAAAGAAAACCCGCGAGACATTGATCGATTTTTCAACCACCTACATTCTGTCTCATCTATGGCGGTATATCGAGTCTGACATTCCCCCCTTTAATTAAATGGAAAATGATGCACCAGTATACCTTGATAGATAGTGGCCATGAGAGAAAAATCGAACGTTTCGGTCCTTACAAAATCATCCGCCCTTGCCCCCAAGCCATATGGGATCCAACATTTCCAAAGGAGTGGGAGAGCCATCACGCAGAGTTCATGCGCAAACCAAAGAATCAATGGAAAAAAAAGGGGCTGCCCCACTCCTGGAACATCTTCTTCAACGATCTTGAATTTAAGTTGGAGCCGACCGACTTCGGTCACCTCGGCCTTTTTCCCGAGCACGCCACGCAGTGGGATTGGGTTGGAAAAAGAAGTAGCAAGACAGATAAGCCGGTCTTAAACCTCTTTGCTCATTCAGGTGCAGCCTCTTTATCGATTGCCAAAAGGGGGGTGAAGGTCTACCATTTAGACGCTTCAAAAAAGGCTGTTTTGTGCGCAAAGGAGAATGCGGCTCTCAACCAAATCGATGCGATCTCTTGGATTGTTGAAGATGTCATCAAGTTTCTCAAACGAAAAGTGAGAAACAAAACCTTCTATCAAGGAGTCATTTTGGACCCTCCCTCTTTTGGTCGGGGAAACCAGGGGCAAATTTTCAAAATCGAGCGTGATCTAGTTCCCCTCTTAAACCTCTGCTCTCAGGTTGTAAACCGAAAAGGGTTCATCGTGATGACCACTCACACGCCGGGACTCACTCCGACCATCCTAAGACACCTTCTCATCCAAACACAAAAAAAGGGGAGTATCGAAGCTGAGGAGATGCTCATCCCCTCACACTCTTTTCCCCTCCCAAGTGGAAGCTATGCGAGGTGGCATGGAGAATAAGACCCCCTATTTTAAAAAGAGTTTCCAACCCAAACAGATCGTTTACCTAGACTCTCACCTTTTGGTGGTCAAAAAGCCCGCTTTGATCACAACACAACCCACCTCTCAGGGCGGCCTTAGCTTGGAAGATCAGGCGAAAGCTTTCATCAAAGAGAAGTTTAAAAAACCAGGCGGGGTTTTTCTAACTCCAATCCATCGACTTGATTACCCCGTTAGCGGACTCGTTCTTTTTGCTCGAACAAGTAAAAGTCTTTCTCGCTTGCAGACGCAGATGCGCACACGTCAAATCGGAAAGACGTACTATGCACGTGTGAAAGGGCACTTAAAAGAGAAGAGAGGACATTTAAAACACCTGCTCTTGCACGGCAGAAGAAGGGCGATCATCTCTGATCATTTGGGCAAAGAGTCTACCCTGACCTACCGTGTGCTCAAAGAATGGAAAGAGTCGAGCCTGCTCGAAGTTCATCCGCACACGGGGCGTTACCACCAGATTCGAGTCCAACTCTCCTATCTAGGTCACCCAATATGGGGAGATACCAAGTACGGATTCCCGTCCAAATCAAAGAGTAAAAAAATCGATTTACACCATGGAAAGCTTGTTTTTCGCCACCCCATAACAGGAGTGAAAATCTCACTAGTCGGTTTTTCTGGATTTTTTTGTCCCGATTGGGGAGAATGGGAGAAGGTGTTTGGGTAACGCCCTAACCTTTTGCCTTAAGTCTTATTATAGTGGAATTTCTTCTGAGTTGAAGATCTCCCACAAAGCGTGAGATATAGGTAGCACAAGCTCCATTTTTGTCAAACCAAAAAGCTGCCAGGCAATATTTAGATACAACCTTACTTTTGTTTATTTTACCCTCTCCCGAAATTCTATTTTGAGGAAACATGAAACCTTGGCTTAAAATTATTGTCGGCCTTGTTCTAGGTGTGATTACAGGTTTGATTTTGCACCAGCAGACCCACATTCTGTCCTTAGTTGGCAAAGTGGGCAAGGCCTTTATCGACCTTCTCAAGATGCTCGTCGGACTCATTGTCTTCTCCTCCCTTGTGACGGGGATGTGCCACATCAACGACCCCAAAAAACTTGGTCGAATCGGGGTTCGCACACTGACCTTTTACGTCATTACCACGATTATCGCCATTGGAATTGGATTAAGCGTAGTCTACACCGTCCAGCCTGGGTCTTCCCTCCATCTGGTCTCACCAGAGAGAGCAAAAGATGTTGAAAGCTCTAAGACACTCATCGATTTCATCTTTTCTATCGTGCCTTCAAACCCTTTCAAGTCTTTTGCTGAAGGAAATATTTTACAAATCATCGTTTTTGCCGTCCTATTTGCCTTTGCGATCACTCTGGCCAAGGGGAAGGCAAAACCTGTTCTAAACGTGATCGAATCGCTAGGTGATGTGATGTCACACCTGACCCACATCGTGATGCGATTTGCCCCCTATGGGGTATTTGCCTTGATTGCCACGTCGGTCGGTACCATCGGATTAAGGGCTATTCTCCCACTCCTTTGGGTTGTTGTTTGCATTTTCTCTGCCTGTTTGATCCAGATTGCCCTCATATTTGCCGCCTCATTGCGCTTCCTAGCTCGAGTCAAAATCGCCCCTTTTTTCAAAGGGATGAAAGATGCGATCGTCGTCGCTTTCACAACGAGTAGCAGCTCTGCAACATTGCCCGTCTCCTTAGAGTGTGCAAGGGATCACCTCGGACTCTCACCCGATATTTCTGGTTTTGTTCTCTCTCTCGGATCCACAATCAATATGAATGGGACCGCAATCGGGCAAGCCATTTTATCCATCTTTATTGCGCAGGCCTACGGAATAGAGGTCACGTTCACCAATATTTTGATTCTCTTTGTTACAACCCTTGTCTCCGCGATCGGAACGGCTGGGATTCCAGGTAGCGGACTTCTCATGCTTTCCATTGTCGTTAACGCCATGGGGCTTCCCGAAGCGGGGATCCTCCTCATTGCGGGCATCGATCGTTTCAGGGATATGTTTGGGACAGTGGTCAACATCCTTGGAGATGCTGTAACAGCAGTCTATGTCGCGAAAAAGGAGGGGCAAATGGACGAAGAGAAATATCACGCAACTACCTGGATTGAATAGAGTCGGTCAAACTGCCCAACAAAGGCCTCATTATGCAGAAAATTTTGTTTACATTCAACGAAGGACTTGTATTTTAACCACCTTATCGGTTACAATCGTTGCGAACGCCGTTCTTGAGGTTTTCTTTATGACTCCGCCTCCACGGCACACCATCTAATCATTTTTTGGAGAAAACCCATGAAACTTTTTGTAGGAAACCTTCCGAGAGAATATACAGGAGACGACTTGTCTGAGCTCCTATCCCAGTTCGGATCTCCTAAAAACTCTAAAATTATTAAAGATCGCGAGACAGGCCAGTCTAGAGGGTTCGGTTTTATTGAATTAGACTCTCAAGAAGAGGCCAATGCCGCGATTAAAGGGCTCAACGGCAAAGAGGTCGGCGGCCGTGCTCTGACCGTTAATGAAGCACGGGAGCAAGAAAGAAAAGGAGGGAGAAGGTACCCTTCAAGAAGAGAAAGTTAGAAAAGAATTCTTCTTTTGATAGTCACCTTTAGAATTTCCTGAAAGAAGGACGGTAACTAGAAAAAGAAGGGGATACTTTGAAGAGAGAAAAGGGTTAATTTTTGAAACACAAAAAAGCTCTTTCTCTTTTCATTTTAAAAAAAAGAACATTTCCACTTCGAAGTGTCTCTTATTTTTAATATTTGTTTGAATCAATTTCTTCTATCTGAATAGATAAGAGGGACAACAGGAGGTATCCAAATGTTTGCAGCATTACCATTAAGCTCTGCTCTTTCGGGGCAAAAATCAGAAGACATCACAAAAACAACAGATCAAACTTCAAATCAACCCAAACAATCGATCTTAGGAAGAGTTAAGTGGATTGTTTTGTCTATTTTAAAAAAAATTAGGGACTTTTTCCGTTGGATTGCTTATTTCATACCCCTTCATTCCACACATACTGTCAATAAGCTCCAATTTGAGGCAGATAACCTAAACAAGAAAAAAAGAGAACTGCAATCCCTTTTAGAAACAAAAGAGGAACTTTTAAATAACCGCCAAGAAGAAGTATCTAGACTCCAAGAAAAAGTAACGGGTTCTGAAGAGAGGGTTAAAGAACTCAAAGGTGAAACCAGCGATCTCAACACAGAGATATCCACCTTAATTAAAGAGAAAGAACTTTCTGGAGAAATAGAAGAAGCCATCAAAAACAAATTAGACCCACTCACTGGCGAAGTGTCTAACTTGCGCGGACTTTCCGATGCCTTTAAAATTTTAGAAAATTTTGAAAGAGAAAATAAAGAGACCTTAGAAAATCTTAAAGAAAAGATTCTAACGGTAGAGAAGTTAACAAAAGATGATCAAGAGAAGTTTGTTAAAGAGGTTTTAACCACTACTCTCGATTTTGAAAAAATGCAAGCCCCCGAAAGTCTGGAAGCAATCGTAGACAAACTCACAGATGGAGCATTCAGATCAAGTAAGGAGGAAATCAATTTGCAGGTCGAGAATGATAAATTAAAAAGGCAAGCAATCGGTTCTTCAAAGGAGGTAATCAGGAATGTTTTGGAAGAGCTCAAGCAAGACTTAAAACAGGCGAATGCATTTTCCAGAGCTATCCAAAACGAACTTGAAGAGCATAGGGCAAGCGAATTAGAAAAAGGGTTTCTAAAGGAAAAAATAGAAAAACTAATAGATTTTCGTTTTGAACTAATCGATGGAATTACCAAAAAAGGCAAGGTTTTAAAAGATGAATTAGACTTAATCTCTAAAGAAACATCCAATTCAAACGAAGAGAGGCTTAGAAAAATCGATGAACGCTTTAGGTTAATAAATGAAGTAGACCGGTTAGAAAAAATCTCAAGCTGAAGTTGCCGCCCACCTTACCTTAGAAGAGAAGGTGAAAGTGGGGATACATTGTCTGAATCTTCGTTGAAACCATCTGATAGTCTGCATTCGCTAAAGGCAAGTTCATAGAAAAATAGTTGTTTTTTTGACTTGATTTATCTTAGTAGGCGCCTTTTTCTTTCTCTCTCCTAAGATTTTTTATACATGCTTGATTTGACCCTCTCAAAGTCCAGGTCTCAATCAGACCAAAAGTTTTTGGTAAGCGGTTTGATCGAGGAGTCTCTTCAATTCCAAAGGGTTGGTAAGATTCAGCTCGAAAAGCCACCCTTTTGACTCTGGATAGTCATTGAGAAGTGAGAGATCCTCTTTGAGCCTTTCATTGATCTTCGCTACTCTACCAGAAATGGGTGTGTAGATATCTGTTGCAGCCTTTGTAGATTCTAAAGTCACGATCTCCGAGCCAGCCACAACCTCTTGTCCTAGCTCTGGCAACTCCACATGAACAACTTCCCCTAACTCTTTTTGGGCATGCATACAGATGCCAACCCTTGCTCGATCCCCTTCGACAGAAATCCACTCATGTGAATCTGTGTACTTCATGTTCTCCTCCTTTTGGCTTAAAGAAGCAATGTTGCCCAAAAGCTCGGATGTTTTTCAAGAGAAAAAAAGCGTGAAGAGAGGGGGAAACTCTGCGGCTTTCCTCCCAGCCGATTGATCCGATAGGCAAAGCCCACTTTTTTAAATTTAGAAGGATCATACCCGTGCAAAGCCCTTTTAGGAATCTGAATTTCAGTTTCATAGCTCTGTTTTTTTAGGGTCGCTTGCAATCTAAAAAGGGCTGGATCAGCAAGCTCATGCGCTTTATCAAACCGAAAAGAGGTGACCTCTCTAGAATGGCTACCTTCAGCTTCTCCAGGAAAAAAAACAAAGTGGTGACAGAATTGATGGATCGACTGCGCCTCTTTTAAATGACGGGTGTCAAAAAAAAACTCCAGACTATCCCCTTCACGATATTTTTTGGGAAAAGATTGCTCTAGGGGTTTTTTAACATCAATTTTAAGCATCAAACCATCGAATGACCAAAGCAGGGCAACACGCGCAAACCCTTCTTCGTTTAGCAACTTTGACACATCTGGCAAATAACTCAAACGCCTACCCTTCGTGTTGATCTTTGCAGAGATTTCAAAGAAACTCGCAGGGGGAATCGGATCTAGTTCACTCAACATCTCGTTTGGAAGGGCTTAAATGCACACACTCTTTCTCTTTGAACCTGTCTAAAAAATCTAACATGAGAAACCGCTTGGCCTCATTGAATAGGATCTCATGCCCTTGCCTTACCTCTTGCAATCTGAGCTGCTCTGGAGTTTCTATCTTCTGAAGTTGGAAGAAACCAGCCTCTCCCCCTTCAAAAACGTGCACAGAGGACCACTCTTTTTCACTCATAGAAAACAGGGACTTTTCAAACTCCTGTTTGCTTTCACAATTTTTATGTTCTTTTGTCCTCTTAGTGATCTTCCACTGCTTTTCGAAAGGAAGGCGAACGGGCAATTCAGATTCAGGACTCGATGAGGGCACTTTGGTAAATAGATAGTCGCTTTTCTCCCCTTTTGCGCGAATATCTAAAAGAGCTCTTTTCATGTATCCAAGAAAGTAATTTTTGGGGTAAAAACTATCTAATTTTTTAAAACGACTCTCAGCAAGAGAAGGGGCAGTTTGAGGCTGGTCATGATCGATAGCATCGAAGAGTTCTCTATACAAGATAAGGGCTACTTCCCCCCTCACCTCTTCAAACGGTTTCCACTCGTCAGATGTTGTCTTGAAAAGGGACGGATTCTCCTGCCTAACTTTGGGATATTGCTCCTGCAAGTACTGCTTGAAGAGAGGGTTTAAAACCCCTTGGTCGTTTGCCTCTTTGAAAGTCGAAATATGCCACTTCTCATCCCGATCTACCACCTGGAAATAGTAATAGTTTTGTTGATCGGAGGAAAAAAGTTCTAGTTCAGATTGCACTTCCAGATTCTTTCCAGCCAGATAGGCACTCTTCTTAAGTGGCGCTTTTTCGAAAAGCTTGAGCAATCCCTCTCCGCTTCCTATCCCCTCTAGCTCCCCTTGAGCTCCGTCGATTGAGAAGGCAACCTGCTTGAGCTCTGCCTCCTTTTCACCTAAAGCAGCTATTATCCACTCGGGATGCTCCTTAGCAATCTGCATGAGTGAGTGATCGTCAATCTTTCTTCTAAGGTAGGGGGGGTGTTTCTCTAGTTCATTAAAATAGCCTTCGGCATCGCTCGCTTTTGAGATTCCCAGCTCGGGAAACGCTTTTTGAAGCTTTTTGAAGTTTTGAGAATCGAGCTGCCACTCCCACATCTGTTTGAGGCTAACCTCCTGCGCAATCTCCTTGACTGTGACCCTTTTCATTTCAACTAGAAAACGGCGACAAACGAGCTTGGGACACACTTTTTGAAGCTGCTCGATCGGGAGAAACTCTTCTGGGAGTGCAGGCCAGAGGCACTTTGAGGCCGAAACAACATCGACATAATAGAGAAACTTGAGCAGCTCTTCAAAATTGGAAAGCCCAGACTTATCTTCTAGAGAGTAATGATCAACAACTGCTGTTTTAGATGCATGAGAATGAAAGCACTGATAGGGGTGAGAATCGATAAGCGCCGCGTGGCCACAATCGTTAAAAAGTCTTCTGAAGAGCATCACTTTTTGCCAAACGGTCACCGCAGCCTTCTCATCCATACCAAAATAGGCGAGTTGCCGATTCCACAGGGAGCTCATCTCAGCTTGGTCGAGGGGCAAAGAGCGTTGCATCTGAAAAGCATGAACCCCATTTCGAAACAGATCGACTTTAGCCTCTTCAAAAGAGACGTGATACCCCTGTTGCTTGGCGAAAAGGGCGGCATTGTGAATAAACTGTCCGACCAACTGTAAAAAGGAGGGGCCAAACCAATCTTCAAGGCAGGTAAAAGGGGAAAAAGCACTCTCCTCTCTTGCACTTTGATCTTTTCCAAACATCGGAGATTGACGCATGAAATGGGGGGGCAAGGCCATCTCTCCAAGATAGAGGTCCATGAGAAGGGGGAGAAGCTTTGGCTCGATAGGTAGATCCTCTTTCAAGAATGTATCAAGGCTTTCTTTTTGTTTGGGAAAGAATTTTTCCAAAAGTGCCCTTGAAGTGGCTAGATTCGGATTCGAATCGCGCCACTGAAAAAACTCCCTTTGTTTTATAAAACGCTCTTCGATTTCCCCTTTTAAGGCATCAAAATAATGATCGGCTAAAGCCAAACCAAGTCCTGTTTCTAAGAAATCTTTGCGTACAACACCATCGTTGAAAAAGTTTGGAACCTTACGCTTTTCCATCAGCTGCGTATCTTGCCTATCGGTTTCGATAAAACGGACAATCTCATCGATTGCCCTTTTTCGCATCGAAGAGCCATCAATCGAGGCTCCAAGTGGGCGGTCATCCACTTTCCGAGCAGGAGCACTTGCCTGATGGGTTCCAAAGAACATAAAAGAGACCCCGATGACCAAAGCAATAAAGAGGAAGAAGTAACGCTGATACTTACGAAGAAATCCCAACATATTGAGGATGTCTATTTTCCCAAAGGTAAAGGGGGTAATTCTAACAAAACTTAAAGTTTCCTGCAAGGTATCCGTTCAGTCGTGCAGGGCAACGTGATAATGTCCCCCCTTTGGACTGTGTTGAAAAAATAGGGAGAAAAAGGTTGCTAAAAATTCCTTTGCAAAAACGCAAGCTAGAAACGGTATAACAAGAACCTGGTTAAAAGAGGAAGCATCACTTTCTTCATTAAAATAGTTGGAGAGGGAGAGTGGAAGGTCAAGATTCACGGAAAAAAGAAAGGTCGTAAATGGAAAAAAATCATATAGCCGTCGATCAAAGCTCAGGGGAAATCATGGCTCTAGAGGTAAAGGCTGTATAAGGGAGGTCTCTATTCAAGAAAGAAGTCCACTCAGACAGTAGAGGTCTATCTAAAAGCCAAGGTAATGAATTGTATTAACTTAAGAAAAAAGCGGCTTGAAAGAGTCGGTTTTGGGGGGCATTGCCGTTTTTGCTATTTCACACAGCTGTTATTCAAATGCGAATTTGGTGGAAAAATCGACTTTTTCAACACAGTCACTTGTATTCAAAAAATAACCTTTGACATTCCTTTTTCCCTTGGATAAACAGAGTAAAAAGAGTAGGTTATCATGGCTCGTGAGAGTATATCTCAAAAATGGCTGCTTTGTGTCATAAGCTTCGTGGCGGCAATCGGTGGGCTCTTGTTTGGATATGACACGGGTGTCATCTCGGGTGCTATCTTGTACATCAAGAAAGATTTC
>JANQSR010000046.1 GCA_028279205.1 Simkania sp. | reverse complement strand
AAAAAAGGGGCATCGGGAGCGTAGAGCTTGGCCTCCCTTGCAGCGTAGCTCCAAGCAATTTGAGCCGATTCCTTCATCACATCTCCCGCCTGTCCCGTCAATTTCATCCGGGTTTTCTCACTCGGTGTTTCAATGGTCTCGACATAAAGAATCGCCCCTCCCATTGCCGTCCAAGCAAGCCCCGTACAGACTCCGATAGGGGTCTTTTCGTAGTAGCGATCAGAGATAAAGAGGGGTTTTCCGAGATATTTCTCTAGATTTTTCTCCGTGATCGTCACGCTCTTGACCTTTTTCCCCTTTTTCTTTTGCTCACTTCTCACAATCTCAAGAGCCACTTTTCGGATGATCTTTTTCAAATTGTTTTCGAGATTCCTTACGCCCGCTTCACGAGCATACTTCTCAATAATCGCCTGAACAGCGAGCGTATTGAACTTGATTTGACTTTTTTTTAGCCCGTGCTTTTTGCGATTCTTCTCGATGAGATATTTTTTCGCAATTTGCATCTTCTCCTCTTTGATGTAGCCCGAGAGGCGGAGCACATCCATCCGATCCCGAAGCGGTCCAGGAATGGTGTCTAAAACATTTGCGGTCACAATAAAAAGCACATCGGATAGATCGCAACGCACATCGAGATAGTGATCGAGAAAATCTTTATTTTGCTCGGGATCGAGCACCTCGAGCAGTGCCGATGCTGGATCACCTTGATAACTCATCCCCATCTTGTCCACTTCGTCGATCATGATCACAGGGTTCATGGTTTGAGCATACTTTAATGCCTGAACCATTTTGCCTGGCATCGCTCCAACATAGGTTCTACGGTGCCCCTTTATCTCAGCCTCATCCCGCATTCCTCCAACAGAAAAACGGAAGAATTTCCTATTAAGCGCTCTGGCAATGCTCTTTCCAATGCTCGTCTTACCAACGCCAGGTGGCCCGACAAAGCAGATAATACTCCCTTTAATCCCTTCGGTCAACTTTCCGACACCGATAAACTCTAGGATCCGCTCTTTGACATCTTCAAGACCGTGATGATCCTCCTCTAAAACCTCTTCTGCTTTTTCTAGATCGTGGTTTTCATCGCTACAAATGCCCCAAGGGACAATCGTCAACCAATCTAGATAGTTACGAGAAACACCATATTCGGCTGACTGAACCTCGAGTACGTTGAGTTTTTCAATCTCTTCCTCGATGATTTTTTCCACCTCTTCGGGAACTTTTTTCTCCTTCAACCGCTCTCTGAATTTTTCAGTATCTGAAGTCTTGTCATCTTTCTCAAGCCCCAGTTCCTTTTTAATTGTCTTCAACTGCTCACGCAAAAAGAACTCCCTTTGCGTCTTCGAAATTGTCGCTTCGATCTTTTGGTTGATGCTGCTCTGAAGCTTGCTCAAGTCGAGCTCTTTTTTGAGAAGCACAAGGGTCTTGTCGATCCGATCTTGAACATCAAAAGCTTCCAAAATTTCTTGGAGCTCTTTGCGACCAGCCGTGGTGAGAGCAACCGCAAAATCGGCAAGTTTTCCAGGCTCTGTGAAATCGGAATGCCCCAAGAAGATTTGCAGCTCCTCTTTGAAAAGGGGGTTGAGTTTGAGAAGCTCTTTGATCGTCGTGATAATGCTGATCGAGTAGGCTTTGATGATCTTTGATTGCTGATCGGTGATCTTATCTTCGTGATAGGAGACTTTTGCTCTCAAGTACTTCGATTTTTTGATCGGCCGATTAATTCTGATCCTTTGCTCCATGTTGAGAACGACTTGAGCCCCCCCCTGTTCGAGCGGAACAATGCGCAAGATGTGCGCCATCACACCCACAACGTTCAATTCATCGAAGGAGAGATCGTAAATGTTCACCTCCTCCTCTTTTGTGAGAAAAAGACCGAGCATCTTCTGAGGCGATTTGGCAACAATTTTAAGCACTTCGTAGAAAGGACCTGGTTCAATGACAAGAGGAGCCGCCATTCCAGGGAAAAAGGGACGCCTTGTCAAAGGCATGATGAAAAGCTCCGAGGGCAGATCATCTGCAGTTTCGGGCTTCTTCTTCTCCTTGACCAGTTTCTCCAAATCTGAACTGATCAAAGAGTCGGAAAGATCGACTGTCGCTTTAGAGGGAAGCCTCTCTTCATCATCTTCATCTTCTGTCAAAGGAAAATCCCTTCATTTAAAACCAGTCGAAACCACCTGGAAGCCGAGTGTAGCAATATAGATCATAATAGGCAAACCCCAATCTAGTTACCTATTACGATAGGGTGAGCAATAATTACAACCTTTTAAACCCACGCGGGAATTCTCATATCCTTTAGGGTATTGAGAGGGTGCAATCAGAAGTGTTCAGGCACCTAAGTTTTTCTTCAAGGCAGGCCTAATCCGCTGGAAAATCGATAACGCAAAGCGGCACGCTTGGAGCTGAAGGCAAGCAAAAATGGATACAGGGAGAGCCTATTCCAATGAAGAGGGTC
>JANQSR010000019.1 GCA_028279205.1 Simkania sp. | reverse complement strand
GGGACGAGCGGGAAATCCTGTCCGTTTAGGGGCGGGATGAAAGCTCGCCCTCTATTGGATCTTGATTCCTAACATATTGTTCAATCACAGAAAGCGGGGTTCCCCCGCAAGAAGCAGCAAAGTAACTTGGAGACCAAAGCGAATTCCTCAATTTGTGAACGAGTGTTTTCCAATGTCCTACGTGTGAAATTTTTTTTAAAAAACCCGTAGACAAAAAGAAAGGGTAATGTTAAAAAAGGGCATAAGCAAGCGGGAAGGTCGAGAGACTTACCCGTTAGCAGAAAAGCTTCCCCCTTCTTTTTCCAGACTGAAATGTCTGGTCCCCGGCCGTTGTGCGAAAGCACAACGGCCTTTTTTATCTGTGACGAGCGGTAAACCCACCCGTTTGGGGGTGAAGACCCGCTATTGATCTTTTCGCAGACCATCGATAACAGGTCTCATACATTGACCCTCGGGCTAGATGGTCTGAGTGCAAAACCCTAGAAGCCTTCCCCTTTGGGGAGGGAGTCGTCACTGGATGGACAAAAGAGAGAGAGATCTCGCTAATAGTGAAGATAAGGGAAGGAGTTCTCGGTAATAGAAAAAGAGTCTACAAGGAAAAGTGGTTAGAAAAAGACCTTAAATTTATCTAAGAAGGACTTTCTTTTAGGAGAGTTGTCTGGTCCTTCTGTCTCCTGGAAACTCTTTAACAATCTTTTTTGCTCTACTGAGAGTCTAACAGGTGTTTCGACTTGAACGGTGATAAGAAGATCTCCCTCGTGATTTCCGTGAACATTGGGAAGCCCTGCTTTTCTAACTCGTAGTACTTTGCCACTTTGCGTTCCTTCTGGAATGGTGAGAAGAATCTGATTTTTGGAGAGAAAACGGGGAATCTTTTTTTCGCAGCCGAGAGTCGCTTCCGTGAATGTAAGGGGAAGGTGCAAGAGCAGATCGTCTCCATCCCTTGCAAAAAGATCGTGTGGCATCACTCTGAGGTAGATGTAGAGATCACCTGGAGGGCCTCCTCCTTCGCCCGCATCTCCATGTCCTGTCATTTTCAGGCGCATGCCATCATCAACGCCAGCGGGGATCGGCACTTTGAGCCGCTCTTTTCTCTTTACTTTTCCAATGCCTCGGCATTCACCACATGGAGTGGAGATCACTCTGCCTGATCCATGACATCTTGGACAAGAGCTTGACATACTAAAGAACCCACGCGTCTGGTGCATGTATCCACTGCCGCGACATGTAGAGCAGTTTTGGATGTCTCTTGGAGACTGAGCACCGCTCCCTTTGCAGTTCTTACACTCTGCATACTTTGTAAGGGCGATCTCTTTTTCGATTCCTTGGGCGGCCTCTTCAAAAGAGAGGGTAAGTTGTGCCTTTTTGCTTGTCCCTTGACGAGCCAAGTCGGTCTCACCTCGAAATTCCTGTCCGCCGAAGAAGGAGTCGAAGACAGACTCTCTACCTCCACCGCCGTTAGAGCCCCTTCCAAACGCTCCCATGAAGGTGCGGAGTGCTTCCTCCATAGAAGAAAAGCCGCCTGCAGCTCCCCCCCTTGAATGCGCTCCTGCTGAATCAAGACCTGCAGAGCCGTACTGATCGTAGACCTGCTTTTTTTGTTGATCGCCGAGCACTTCGTAAGCTTCAGAAACTTTTTTAAAGTTTTTCTCTGCCTCACCATCGCCAGGATTTTTGTCTGGATGGTACTTCATGGCGAGTTTCCGGTAAGCTTTTTTGATCTCTTCTGATTTGGCACCTTTTGAGATGCCGAGAATTTGGTAGTAATCTGTCATTTTTTACGAAGAACTATTCTTCTCTGTGGGGTCTATTTTAGCAAAAAGGCCTGTTTTATATCAAATATTTTGGCACTTAAAATAGTAAAGTGCTAAAACGATCAGAAGTTGAGGCCTTTTCTTGCACACTCAAAAATTATTTCTCTTCTTCCGATATTTTGAAGCCGCTTTCGATTTTGCGCGCTCTTTGACGGAAGGCTTAAGGTAGAAACGGTGAGCTTTTGCCGACTTCATGATCCCTTCCTTGTCAATTTTTTTCTTGAGGGCTCTGAGAGCTCTATCGACTGACTCTCCTGTACGAACCTTTACACTTGGCATATCTAATCACACCCTATTTTTTGCCGTGGTCATTAACACTTAAAAAACTAATCGATCCAATTCTAATCGAATTAGAGGATATGATTCAATCATTTATTCATCTCTTGTAAAGGCAACCTGATAATGTCTCCCTCCCCTCCGTCTATGTTAGAATGTCCCAAGAACGGGGAGAGAGGCTCTTTTAAGTTTTTTTCTGCTGGATCCAAGGCAATCTGCTTAGTTGAAGATCTCTTATTTATTTATTAATATCGAAAAAATTGAATTCAGAATAGGGCGGGGATTCATCTTGCTTTTCATCTTTTTAGCTAATAAAGGCTCGACAGAGGCCCATTCTTTATAGAAAATTGGGAGGGAGAGGTGATTTTCCCCTCCAAAAAAGCCTTTTTTAGGTGATCGAGAAGAAAAGGGATGTTTAGAGGGGCGAGGAGCGTAAAGGTGGAAAGTTGCTTGAGAGAGTAAAGGGGAGTTGAGCTGGGCTTAAGATCGGATAGAGAGGGGATGAGAGTGACTCTTTGACCATCGTATCCGTAAAATCCTCTCGATTTACCATCAATGAGCAAAAGAAACTCAGATACTGCTGGATGGTAGGCAACGGGACTGACAAACGGAACAAGAGGGATGCGCTGGGCAAAGGCGAGCGTTTTGGCCAGGCAAACGCCGACGCGTGTGCCTGTAAAAGAGGGACCTGGGCCCTGCCCGACAGAGATAAAGTCTAACTCTTTTAGA
>JANQSR010000010.1 GCA_028279205.1 Simkania sp. | reverse complement strand
TTGAAGATACAAGTTTGATCTTTTTTTTAAATGTAAATATAAATCACGCTGGTGGGGGATTACTCTTTTAAAAGGCGCAGACCGTTCAGAGCAACGAGGAGAGTGCCCCCCTCGTGGAGCAAAACAGCAATCCATAAAGGAGCGCATCCCAAGAGGGCGGGGACTGTGGCGATCACAATCATCATCAAGGAGAGAATGAGATTTTCCCGGACAATGCGCACCGTTTTTCGCGCTTTGTCATAAAGCCAGGAAAGGGAGCTCAAGTCATCTTTCAAAAAGACGACATCGGAAGCGTCGATCGCCATTGAGCTTCCGATTTTTCCCATAGAGATACCGACAGTAGCGCGCGCAAGTGCTGGCGCATCATTGATCCCATCCCCCACCATGGCCAGTCCACTTTTTTCTGAAAGCTCAGATACTTTTTTGAGCTTGTGTTCAGGGTTCAAGTTGGCAAAGAACCTTTTGATGCCAAGCATATGTGCGACTGCAGAGCCACTTTTAGAGTGGTCTCCCGTGAGCATCATCACATCTAATTTGCCCGTTTTTTTCAAATCGTTGATGGCATCAAAAGCTTGGGGTCGCACACTATCTTTAAAGCGAAAAACAAAGAGGGATTGATCGATGAGTAGAAAGGTCATTGCATCCTCCTCCTCAAAAAGGGAGGGTTTCAGACCCCGTTTAGAGAGGAGCTTTTCTCTGATAAATGGGGCGTTTCCAATCAAGATTTCCCTTTCTTGAATCCTCCCTTTAAGACCAGATCCAGCGATCGATTGGAAGGCCTCCACTTTCAAAGGTTTTAATTTTTTCTCCTTTGCACTCTCCAAAATTGCCTTTGCCATGGGGTGGGTGGCGTGTCTTTCCAAACTGGCAGCCATTTGGATCGCTTGATCGATGGTGCAAGTGGGCTCTTCGGATAGGCTATCGACCCTTTGTAAGGATAGCTGACCCGTTGTAAGTGTTCCCGTTTTATCGAATGCGACCGTTTGACAGCTGGCAAAAGCGTCGAGAGTCATTCCGCCCCCTTTTAGCAAGATCCCATTGCGAGCGCAGGCACTGATCGCGCTGAGGTAAGCGGTCGGGGTGGCAATAATAAGAGCGCAAGGGGAGGCGGCGATGAGAAAAGCCAAAGAGCGGTAGATAGATCCTTGGGCGCCAAAATAGGGGAGCGGAAAGATCCAAGGCAAACAGATTGAAAAGAGAAAGAAAAGAAGAATAATTATCATCGCGTAACGCCGGCCAAAACTATCGAGAAACTGTTGTAAGCGGGGCTTTGCATTTTGAGCTTGGTGGATGAGTTGAATGATCGTAGAGAGTGTCGAATCACTATTTTTAGAGCTCACACGGAGCGTCAGAGTTCCGTCTAGGTTGCGACTTCCAGCTTTCACTTCATCCCCCTTAGATTTTGAAACGGGGATACTCTCTCCCGTTAAATGGGAGAGGTTAACAAACGAGCTGCCTTGAACGACAATTCCGTCTAGTGGAACGATCTCTCCAGCTCGGATCAATATGTGGCTCTCTATCTCAATTTCAGAAACAGATTTTTGAAAACAGATTCCGTCCTCCTGGACAACAGTTGCAAGGTTTGGAGAGAGTTTGCTCAAGCGAAAAAGGGTCTCCTTGGCTTTTTTTGAGGCTGTTTTCTCCATGGCGTTCGAAAAAGCGAATAGGACGAAAAGAAGTCCTCCTTCCATCTCGCTTCCGAAGAAAAATGAGAGAAAGGCAGCTAGAGTCATTAGGACTCCGATATTGAGCTTGAATTTCTTCAAACTCTCGATTGAATTTTGAAGCGCGGGTGTTCCCGAGATGAAG
>JANQSR010000004.1 GCA_028279205.1 Simkania sp. | reverse complement strand
CTATTGTAGCGGATTAGACTACGATAAGTCGATCATTCAAAAAAAGAGTTTTTTTCTATTCCTGAATTAAAAAAATGTTTATAATGTCCTGAGCCCTGTCAAATTAGGGTGCAATCAAAAGTGTTGAGGCCCTTTGCTTAAAGCCATCTTCTTTTCATTCCAATAGCCTTCCTAGCACCCGTTCTCGCCACTCTTACGGTGCAAGCGTTCCGTTTGTGCTTGTCCAACTTCAACAAAACTCTGGTAGCCTCAACACTTCTGATTGCACCCCTCAAATTAACGTGGACGTGGACGATCTATCTCAAGTCTCTTCGAGATAGGACTCAAAAATGTCCTTTTTCTGAGTCAAATGTACGTGGTGGGTCAATTCACCAACCATAAGTGGGACTGCCGTAATAAAACCAGCTTCGAGAAGTGAGATGTCACTCTCTTGATGTTCGTCAAATCGATGATCATCCGTACCAAAATAAAAATGGGACTCCCCTTCTGATGAACTTGGACTTTTTTTGGGTGTTCCAAGCCATGAGCGGTACCCTTGGCGTGCCATCTTGCACCCTTTGATCTGATCAGCAGGAAGGGAGGGGAAGTTGACGTTGAGGATCGATCCTGTGGGTAGGGGGTGTTTTAAAAGATAACGAAAAATTTTACGAATATAAGACTTGATATGGGGAAAATCTTGAACATCTTCACTGGTATAAGAGAAGGCAATGCCAGGAATTCCTCGCATCACCCCCTCAATGGTCGCTCCGACAGTCCCACTGTACAAAACATTGCGCCCTGCATTTGATCCATGGTTGACACCTGAAACAACGAAATCAGGTTTTCGGGTTAGAAGCTTTTGCAGAGCCAATTTGACACAATCGGCAGGCTTTCCATCAATCATCCAAGCGGGAGTTGTTGCATAAATATCTGAACGTCTCGCGATTAAAGGGCGGCCAAAAGTAACGCCTGCACCCGAACCTGACTGTTCATCTATTGGTGCTGCAACATGTACGTTTGCCTCCTCCTTCAACGCTTCCCAAAGAGACTTAAGTCCCTTAGAATGAATGCCATCATCATTTGTGAGTAAAACATCAAGATCTTTGTGATGCACGGCACCTCCTTTTGGAAAAGATCCATATTGCCAAACTGCCTAATAGAAATCCAGGAATTAAAGAGGATACATCTGTTTTTAATAGAGGCCAAAAAAGAGCTATGCACCCTCCGACCAAGATTCCAGCCCAAGCTCCATGACGGTTTGCTCTTTTTGAATAGAGGGAGAAGAGGATCAGCGGTCCAAAAGAGGATCCGAGTCCCGTCCATGCGTAGAATACGATCGAGTAGATCGTGCCTTTTGTAAAAAAGGCGATCAGAAAAGCGAGGCTCGTGACAATGAGAACAAAAAGGCGGGAGATCCAAACTAATTCTTTTGAACGAGCCGATTTGCGGAAAATCTTCTTGTAAAAATCTTCTGTCAAAATAGAAGCTAAAACTAAGATCTGTGAGTCCATTGTCGACATTGTTGCAGCCAAAATGGCGCACAAAATAAAAGATCCGACGATCAAGGGAAAACTATTCTTGACCATCAACACAAAGGCAAGCTCGGGATTTTCCATTCCATTTTGAAAATAGGCCAGGGCAACCAAGCCAATAAATGTTGCCGCTGTCATCGTGATGATCTGCCAGCTGACTCCGACAAACATCGATTTGCGTATCTCTTTTACCTTGCGAATCCCCATAAACTTAGTGATGATATGGGGTTGGCCGAAATAGCCGAGTCCCCATCCAAAAAAACTGATAGAAATTTTCCAGAGTGTGCCAGGTTTAAGATCTGGCACGAGCGACTTTGAAAGGCCATGTTTATCAAGAGATGCCGAAACTCCTGCGAAACTGCCCACTTTTGGGAGAATTATCAGAGGGACTGCAACGATCACAATCATCAAAAAAAGCGCTTGAAAAAGATCCAACCAGGCAAGCGTTGTGTAACCGGCGATGCAGAGGTAAGGGATAATCATAAAAATTCCGATCACCATGCCAATTGTGGAGGGGATATCGAAGAGTGTTTCAAGTAAGAGTCCAAGCCCCACGATACCTGCGCAAATGTAGACGGTGTAAAATAGAAAAGACATTAGCGCCGTGAAAATTCTGATGAGTCCACGAGGATCTTGAAACTGGCTTTCAAAAAAAGAGGAGAGGGTCAAGCTGTCATACTTTTCTGTCTGTTTGCGAAGTCGAGGGGCTACAATGATCCAGTTTAGAAACATGAAGAAAGTGAGCCCGATGGCAAACCAAGCTTTGAACACCCCTCCCGCATAGATGGCTGCAGGAAAGCCCATGAAGAGCCAGCTGCTCATGTCACTCGCATGCGCTGAAAAGGCGGTCAAATAAAGATTTAACGATCGGCCACCGATAATGAAATCGCTTGCCGTTTTGTGACCACGATAAGACCAAAATCCGATGACGAGCAAAATCATCACATAAGTGGCAACAGAAATAAACTCTGAAACAGGGAACATGGGGGCTTTAAATTCTACTTTTAAGAGGTTAGTTCAATTTAATTTAACACAAAATATTTTTTAGTATATGCAATTATGCTAAAATAATATATAACGGTCAACTGGTAAAATCTTTGAGGTAATTAAATTATGAAAGTGGGACGCAACGATCCTTGCCCTTGTGGTTCAGGGAAGAAGTTTAAAAAGTGTTGCGAAAAGAAAACGGGTATAGAGCAGCACACTTTTTCCGATTTGGGCACTGAAAACCGCTCCTCGAGCTTGGGAAAGATTTCTACCATTGTTGCAAAAAGCATGAAAGAGGAGAGTCCAAAGCAGACCCCTTCTCTTAATCAAATTATTTCGAAACCAGCCGAAGAGGAAGAAAAACCTTCCTGATAGCCCTGTGATAAGGGTTCCCTTTTTTTGCATTTACCCCGCAAAGGCTTTGCCAAGTCGATCTCAGAGCTAGGAGAAAGTTAGGAAGTTCAAGTTGAACCTAAAGCAAATCATTTGATAAGATTGCCTAATCATTCGCTGGAGTAGCTCAATTGGTAGAGCGCCCGACTTGTAATCGGACGGTTGAGGGTTCAAGTCCTTTCTCCAGCATGCTTTACTTATTTCTTAGGGGGGGGGTGTCGCATAGTGGCAATTGCAATGGACTGTAAATCCATCGACTTTACGTCTTCGCCAGTTCGAGTCTGGCCGCCCCCAAACTTTAACCAGATCAGGAGGGATTTATGTCCGTTTCATCTATTAATGATTCCCAAAACGTTCATGTTGTATCATTTGACAGACCAGGCCAACTCGGTTTTGGGGTTCGTTTTGGGGACTTTTATCACAACTCTGATATTTCGATTTCCCTTTTTGGGTTTCAATATAAGGGTCTTAGTCCTCAGCCCATGACTCATCCTCCAGAAAGCTTTGCAAAAATGACCTTGATTGCAGAAAAATTTTTCAATCAGATGGGGTTTCCCAAATTTAGTTCGGTATTCGATTCAGACGACTCTCAAAATCTCTCTCACGCTTTCGGGGGGCTTTACAATGTGTTTAAAGAATTAAAACCTTCTGGTAATGAGGATCAATTTGCCGCCTTTTTCAAAATCGTTGGGGAGGCGTTTGCCGAGTCTGATGAAGTAAAAGGTTTTTTAGCTTCTACCAGGGATATCAGCGTGATTGTCTGTTCGAACTCTTTTGCAATGATGCCTGGTAAATGCTTCAAGACCCACATTAAAATCCCTGAAAATACGCGATTTTTCGCTTTTCGAGCCGGAAATTTTGTTCGATATGTAACGGTTTGGGAAAATCACATTCTCATTTCGGAAACTTTCGAAGTTCCGTCAGATGAAGATACAAAGGTGAAATTTGCTGCGACGATTTGGCTTTTTTCCGAATCTGATCATGGGGTGCACACGGTCTGCAAAAGCAGCCTAAGTAAGATCGTGAAGGAAAAACTTTACAAGAAGGTTGTAAATGTTCTCGAATTTATCGATCCGCCTACTACAACGCTCGGTCCCGAGCCCATGACCCACCTCCCAGAAGATCGAACAAAAATGGTCTCGATTGCGGAAAAATTTTTCAATCAGACAAAAATGGTCTCGATTGCGGAAAAATTTTTCAATCAGATGGGGTTTCCCAGCTTCAATTCTGTATTTTATCTCCAAGAACTTGAAGAACTCTCTCCCGCTTTTGGGCAGATTTACAATGTTTTAAAAAAAAAAAATCCTTCCATTGATGAGGATCAATTTGCTGCCTTTCTCAAAACAGTTGGGGGAGCGTTTTCCCAGTCCGATGAAGTAAAAAGTTTCTTAGCCTCTAGTCGGGATACCTGCGCGATCGTCTGTTCAAACTCGTATGTAAACTCTACCAGTGAATCGTTTGAGCGGGATCTCCTCGGAAAGCCTGAAAATGTGCGACTTTTTGCTCTCCGAGCAGGAAATTTTGCGCAATATGTGGCGTTTTACAAGCGTTCCGCTATGCTCTCGGAAATTGTCGAGGTCCCGTCAGATGAAGATACAAGGATGAAATTCGCTGCGACGATTTGGTTTTTCTCCGAATCTGATCATGGGGTTCTCATGGCTCTCAAAAGCAATCTGGATAAGCCCATCAAGGTAGAGCTTTACAAAAAGGTAGAATATATTCCCAATTTCACTGATTTGCTAGAGACTAGACTTTAAAGCTTGAAATCTTCGCCGAAGTAGGTTGCTTTGGCTTTTTTGTTTTCGAGTAGCTCTGCAACGGTTCCCTTCATTGTTGCTTGCCCCTCTTGCACTAGGTAGCTGTAATCGACAATCGAAGAGATCTCCCGCGCGTTATGGTCGGTGATCAGAATGCTGATTTTTTTCTTTTTAAGATGGAGAATCATCTGTTTCATGTCATGGATGGTAATCGGATCGACGTTTGCAAACGGTTCGTCAAGCAAGAGAAGCGTAGGACTTGTGACGAGTGCACGTGTGATCTCCAAACGACGCCTTTCCCCACCAGACAAGAGATTTGCGCGCTGTTTTGCTAATTTTTCTAGTTGAAGCTCTTGAAGAAGGAGCTTTAGACGATTTTTTCTCTCTGCTTTCTGGATCGGCAAAGTCTCTAAAATACAAGAGATATTCTGTTCTACGGTAAGCTGGCCGAAGACAGAGGGCTCTTGAGACAAGTAACCCATTCCCATGCGCGCTCGTTTGTGAATAGGAAGATGGGTGATCTCTTTTCCTTGGAAGAAAATGTGTCCGCTGTCTGGTTTGACCAGACCGATTGTCATGTAAAACGCCGTTGTCTTGCCTGCCCCGTTTGAGCCGAGAAGAGCGACCACCTCTCCCTTTTTGACGCGAAAAGAGAGAGCGTTGACAACTTTTTTTTTAAAGTAGGCTTTTGTGAGTTGACTTGCTTCGAGAGTTACGGGGGTCTTGCTTTCTTCTAGATCTGACATTACAAGGGATTTTCACAGTAGATGTGAGCTTTGAATTGTTCTGCTTGAAGATTCAAAGGATCCCTTTTAAGCGAGATGAAAGCGCGCTTTGCGTAACCCCTTAAGAAAGGAGTGTGTCGATCTAGATCTACCTCGAGTGTTTGCCCTGGGATTTTAAAGGAGGTAATCAACACCTTTTCCGCATCAAAGCTTTGGTCTTTATAAAAATATCTGCCCCTATCTGATTGAAGACGTTGAATCTGTTGAGATCCCTCTTTTCCCCCATCGATCCGTTTTTGAAGATAGCACGTCACTTTCTCCATCTCTTCGATCAACTCAAAGAGGTTTTCTCTTGGCCTGATTGTCAAAGTAGAATAAGGGGTGATGATCCGATGGTGGGAGTAGCCCCCTTTCTGGCTTATCCAAAGATCTTTTTGGACTCCTCTCCCTCTCTGCTTTATGAGGGAGGAATCACTCACCATTTTCTCTTTTGGTATTGGCAGAGCAAAACCTTTGAAATTTAAGATGTGAAAGAGAAGACCTCCGATCGAAAGCAAGAGGATGCCTAAAGTTATAACCGACTCTCTTCTAAGCATGGACTCAGGTGAACAAGATCATAAAGGGATTTAGCAACGGGTAGAATTTTTCTTAACTCCTCAAAGGGCATGACAGAGCCCTGGTCACTCTTTGCTGTTTCAGGAGATTCATGTGACTCGATGTAGAGCAAGTCGGCTCCTGCTGCAAGGGCGGCTTTGGCCAAAGTGGGGATAAACTCTTTCTGCCCGCCAGATCGTCCCTTTTCCCATCCAGGCAACTGGGTAGAGTGAGATGCGTCAAAACAGACGGGCCATCCAAATTTTTGCATCATAGGGATCGCACGCATATCAGAGACGAGATTGTTGTACCCAAAAGTGGTTCCCCTTTCTGTAAGAAGGATCTTCTTATTTCCAGCTATGAGAACCTTCTCAGCAGCATACTGCATCTCCTGTGGGGACATAAACTGCCCTTTTTTGATATTTACAGTAGCCCCTGTTTGGCTAGCTGCGACTAACAGATCTGTTTGACGGCATAAGAAAGCGGGAATTTGCAAAACATCACACACGGTGGCCGCCTCTTTTGCTTCTTCGGGATGGTGAATATCAGAGAAGATGGGAATAGCAAACGTTTTCTTGATTTTTTCAAGTATGGCAAGCCCTTGGTCGATGCCTGGTCCTCGGTAAGCATAGAGGGAGGATCGATTGCTCTTATCATAGCTCGATTTGTAGATGAGTTGAACCCCGACATTTTCACAGATTTCCTTGAGCTGGCCAGCCGAGTCTAAGGCGTGCATTTCGCTTTCGATCACACAGGGTCCAGAGATCAAAACGAGGGGGGCTTCCCTTGATAAGGTCACCCTTCCTATCTTCTGCTCAGTGAAAGACATGTCACAAACTCCTCGCAAGGTAATTCTTGATTCTAATATACTTGAAAATCATTTTTCTGATGAATAAAATATCAACCTTTTGTGGATTGATAGCTCAGTTGGATAGAGCTCCCGCCTTCTAAGCGGGCGGTCGCAGGTTCGAGTCCTGCTCAATCCGTTGTTTTAAGGTATTTGGGTTAAGTTCATGCCTCTTTTAGGGGATTTCAAGTTTCAGGGAGAAAGGTTTTCCGATCTAGACAGAGTGATGGAGCCTTTTTACGGAGAATCTTTTCTAAACTTAAACGTGCAAGAGAAAAGTGATACCATCAGCAAAGTCCTATGTCAGCTCGTACAAAAATACCCCCCCCCTTGCTTTTTGCTCGGAGCTGTGATCGATTACATCAGCCGCATTCGGGATGGGAAGATTTTGGAGGGGTATTCATTTTCTAGCTTCGAGCTTTGGCTCAACCAATTTTCCTCCCTCTCTTATGAAGAAAACTATCTTGTCCGCGCTAAAATTGCTGGTAAATGGATTCCGCGCGATACTTACCAAATCTACTTTCCCATCGGTATGGGTGAGGTTTATAGGGGAACTCATTTTGTGACAGCCCATATCTCGCCCGATCTTGATACAACCGTTGCTTCATTTTGGGGTTGGATCGACGCTTTCGCAGCGCGCGTGGGAGAGGGTCTCCACGTCTGGAATATCCCAGGAGGCCCCCCTTGTAATCAGGTGGAAGTCTCCCTCCTTTTCAAAGATCTCTTTGGCTTTAAGATGTTTGACTGCGTTGCAAAAACGCGCCTTTCTTTAACTCTTACAAGTCTTGATCTCATGTCTCAGGATAACATGAGTCGGAAAACAGCTCAGGACTTGGCTTTAAGCTTTGACCATGAGAGGACGCGTAATGCCTTTGTGGTGGTAAGCCCACGAGGGTATTACCTTGGGGATTGGCGTTCCATCGATGTGGAAGGGGTGCGTCAAGTCGTGATGTCGCTCAACAATTGCTTGATGTGGCTTGAGTCGAACCTTCACATCCAACTGATCTCTTGCTTTGCCCATGACCACTTGATGGTCAGTCACGTTTCTGGGGTTGTTAAACAGATCCTCACCTTACAAATTGGTCAGTGTGAACCTGCAAAAGGGTTACCTCATAAGCAGCTTCAACTAGTCGATGATTATCTCGTCAAAGTGCTCAATGTTGAAAAAGGGGTTCAGGCGACTTTTGAAGATTTTGCCCTCTCAATGGAAAAAACGGGGGTTGATTTTACTGGGATTACGACCTGGTTAAAGGCCTTGATCGAATCTGATCTATTCGACACCTCTGGCAAACTTACCGAAAACCGTCCCCGCCTTTTTGGTCAATTAGAAGTGTTTGTCAAAATGCTCTCTGAAACTTTTCAGACCATGCGCCACTTTGTCGATCGGTTGGAAGTCGCTTTCAAGATCAAAAACGATGTGTTTGGATTTAAACCTCAGTACTTGACTCACCGCACCGATTTTGAAGAGATCAGAGCTAAAATTGGAAGCTATACCTATTTGACAGTCAACCAGACAGATAGCATGGGACATCTTATTCCGATCGGCCTTGTTCAGGCAGCCGACTTGAAAAAGCGCCCACTTGGCACCGTGAGCTTGCGAGACTTTTGCAATCGGGAGGAGATGAACATCCCCGCCTATCTCGAAGTGATCAGCGTGATCGATCACCACAAAAGCTCTCTTAGAACAGGAATGCCCCCTAGAATCTTAATCGGAGATGCTCAGTCTTCAAATGTTCTTGTGGCGCAGATGGCGTTTCAGATCAATGATCAGCATGGAATGTCTGGAATGAGTGAGAGCCAAATTGATGCGCAGCTCAAAGAGATTGAAAAGGGGAAAATGGACCGTTCTACTCTCCAGTTAACGCAGAGATTGCTTCAGAAGAAAAGGGTGCTTTATAAAAAATCTGAGCATTATATCGATCCTCAACGTGAGTTTGTCGAGTATCTTCACTTTGTGTATGCCATTTTAGATGATACCGATCTTCTCATGAAAGTTTCCCGTTTAGATGTGGAGTGTATGGCCTCCCTTCTCAACCGTTTAAAGTCTCTTGTGGAAAAAAAAGAGGTGGAACTCTTCAATTTTGACGAGATCAAAGAGAGCCAAGACTTCACTCAAAAAGCTGCTCGCATCCTTTTGCAAAATCAAGACTTTTATTCGCTTTATAGTAAAGTTTACATACACAAAGAGAGGGGAGTTGCGGAAAATCTAAACCAATGTGTCAAGGGAGCTAAATCGAATGTTTTTAGCGATATCAAGACGCTAAACACGTGTAACCGGGTGGGACAAACAAAAATTTTTGCAAGCAACTACCCGCTATTTGAAAAACATCTCTGTAAGCTCCGCTCCATCTGGTACCAAAACGCAGTCGATGCTCACAAGAGTAACCGGGAGTTTCTCTTACTCTTCCACATGATCTCGACTGTGACGAGCGCAGATGATCTTTTTAAAGGAAAAGAGATCTCTTATTGGCACCAAGATGAGCTGTGGATGTGGATTCCAAAGACAGAGGTTGCCACCGAAAAATTCAAGCTCTTCTTGGACTCTTTTAAAGCGTCACCCGCTGCGATGGCGATCAAAAAGTGGGAAGTTCAATTTATCGGAGAAAGAGCCAAAGAGTTTTCCCAGATTTTTGATGAGAGCTTCTTTAAAATTGTGCACACACAACTCAGCCCTCCCTCAGACATCCCGCTTCTCTCTCTTGCCATTCTTAAATATGATGCAGGTCGCCTTAACTCACGAAAAGGGATGATCGCTCCCTATCTGCCCAGACTCGATCGTTAATCCCTCTTTTTTGTGGGGTTTGTCAAAAATCTGGTTTTTTTTTGTGAAAGTGATAGATTGAAATTTAGGAGATCGAAACAGAGAGTCCTATGTCAGAGAGTAACGGAGCCATCCCCCCCCTAAATTCGAAAACAAGCCCAAATCCCTCTTCTCCTGCTCCGAGTCCGTTTGACCAGGTCGAAACGGGAATGAGCAAGGCTTACGCAATCAAGGGGGATACGGCGGTGAGAAATTCGGCCAAAAAGTGGTATCCCCAAATGACAGACCGT
>JANQSR010000186.1 GCA_028279205.1 Simkania sp. | reverse complement strand
GTTCATGCCCATCATGGGTCACCCCTTGGATGAATCATGGGGGTATCAGGTCACCGGTTTTTATGCGATCTCTAGCCGGTACGGCTCTATAGAAGAGTTTCAATTTCTCGTTGATCACCTGCACCAAAAGGGGATTGGTGTGATTTTGGATTGGGTTCCAGGTCATTTTCCCGAAGATCCCCATTCGATTGCAAAACTTGATGGAACTTCCCTTTATGAACATAGAGATCCCAGACGGGGGTTTCATCCTGATTGGACAACCTGCATCTTTGATTATGGACGGTGCGAAGTGCGCAACTTTCTCTTGGGAAGTGCCTTTTTTTACCTCGATAAAATGCATGTTGATGGACTTCGCGTCGATGCAGTCTCTTCTATGGTCTATCTCGACTACGGAAGAAAAGAGGGGGAGTGGATTCCCAATGAGAGGGGGGGGAATGAACATTTAGAAGCGATCGATTTTTTGCAAACACTCAATCAGAGTGTCAGTCAAGCTTTTAAAGGTGTCTTGATGATTGCAGAGGAGTCTCACGCTTTTCCAAATGTAACGGTTTCTGTTTCGGAAGGGGGACTCGGGTTTAACCTCAAATGGAGTTTGGGGTGGATGAACGATACCTTGAGGTTTTTTGCGACCGATTTTGCTCATCGGGGGGAAAAGAAGCACCTTCTCGAACATGAATTTGAGTACTACTACGATGAGAAACACTTGCTCCCCTTATCTCACGATGAAGTTGTGCATGGAAAGAAGAGCCTGCTTGAGAAAATGCCAGGAAATGAGTGGGAAAAATTTGCTAACATGCGCCTACTTTTGAGCTATATGGTGTGCCATCCTGGGAAAAAACTTCTCTTTATGGGAGGAGAGTTTGGTTTGTGGACTGAGTGGGACTGTAAAAAAGAGCTTCCGTGGCATCTGACAAAGGCTGATTTGCACCAAAAGCTTAGGCTTTTCGTCAAACGTCTCAATGAGATTTATCAAACTTACCCCCCTTTTTGGGAGAAAGATTTCGAAAAAAAGGGTTTTAAATGGGTCGATACACAAGAGACATTTAGCTATTTGCGCTCAAGTGAAAAAAGCGCCCTCTTGTGTGTACACAATCTCGGTGCGAAACCGCTCAAGAAGGTCTTGATCCCTTATCCTGATTTTTCCCCTGTTGAAATTTTTAACAGTGATGCGCGAGAATATGGGGGGCTCGGGGTTTTAAATGAAAGAATCGAAGGAATGCGCCTTGATCTCTCCCCCTTTGCCACATCGATTATATGTCAAAGCGAGAGTATTTAGAACTTCTTAAAGAGGTTGAAAAGCACAACCACCTTTATTTTGATCAGGCAAGTCCCCAGATCTCAGACTACGATTATGATCTGCTTGTCAAAAAAGTAGAGTCAATAGAGGCTGAGCATCCCGAATGGGTCTTAAACAAGACACCTACAAGACGGATCACTGAAAAGCCGACTAGAGGGTTCAAACAGGTCATACACTCTATTCCCATGCTCTCTCTTGCTAACACCTACTCTAAAGAAGAGATGTTCGACTTTATAAAACGTGTGCGCAAACAACTCGAGCAAGAAGAGGTTGAATTTTGCGCCGAAATCAAATTGGATGGGGTTGCCGTTGCTTTGCACTACGATAAGGGCCACTTAACACGCGCTTTATCACGTGGTGATGGGAAAAAAGGGGATGATATCACGGCCAACATCAAAACGATCCGCTGCATTCCGCAAAAAATAGAAAACGCTCCAGATAGGCTCGAAGTGAGAGGAGAGGTGTTCATGGAGGTTGAAGAGTTTGCGCAAATAAATGAAGAGCGGCAGAGTGCGGGTTTAGAGGTGTGGGCGAATCCCCGCAACGCCGTTTCAGGCTCACTCAAACTTCTCGATCCGAAAGAGACATTGAAACGCCCCCTTAGAGCGGCGTTTTACCACGCTTTTTTTTCTAAAAACAATCTCAAATCACAAATAGATACCCACGCACTTTTAAGAAGACTCAAATTGCCCGCGATCCGAAAAGAGCATGTTGCCTTGTGCCGCTCAGTGGATGAGATTTTTGATTTTGCCAATCGGATAGAGAAAAGCCGCTCCTCCCTGCCCTTTGAAATTGATGGCATTGTGGTCAAAGTGAACGCGCTGAGCGCGCAAAGTGGGATGGGAGCGACTGGTAAAACCCCCCGTTGGGCGGTGGCTTACAAGTTTGCACCTGAGCAGGCGCAAACAGTTGTCAAGGGGATCAGAGTTCAGGTTGGACGCACAGGAGTTTTAACCCCAGTAGCTGAGCTCGATCCTGTTTTTCTTGCGGGAAGCACCCTCTCACGTGCAACGCTTCATAACGCACAAGAGGTGACCAGAAAGGGGATTCAAGTCGGAGATAGGGTGATCGTCGAGAAGGGGGGAGATGTTATCCCTAAGATAGTCGAGGTGATCAAAAGCAAAAGGGCAAAAACCTCTAAGAAGTGGAGCATGCCGACCCATTGTCCTATCTGTGGTTTTAAGGTGGTTAAGGAGGAAGGGAAGGTGGCTGTTCGGTGTCCGAATCGAAAACTTTGCGAAGGGCAGCTCGCTTGTCGGATTGCTTTTTTTGCAAGCAAACAGGCTATGGATATCGAAAATCTTGGACCAAAGGTTACAGAGAAGTTAATTGAGAGCGGGCTTGTTGCTACCATTTCCGATCTTTACAAGATGGAAAAGAGCAGCCTTTTCGAGATAGAAGGGTTTAAAGAAAAGTCTATTAACAATTTACTCAGCAGCTTAGAAAGATCGAAGCAGGTCTCTTTGGGTCGTTTTATCTTCTCTCTGAGCATCCCCTTTGTTGGGCAGAATACAGCCGAGCTTCTCGCACACTTTGCGACCAATATCGAGACTTTAAAAAAAGCAACTGTAGAAGAGCTTTGCACAGTTGATGGGATCGGCTTGAAAGTGGCTCAATCTGTTGTCGATTTTCTCTCTGATGAGAAGCATCTCAAGGAGATGGATGCTCTCATTGCTCTCGGCATCAAGCCGACATATGAAGGCAAAGAGAAGGGGGGGCACCCTTTTTCGGGAAAGAGGTTTGTTTTGACGGGAAGCTTGGAAGGTTTAACGCGACTAGAGGCTGCCGATCTTATCAAAAAGCGGGGAGGAACAGTCTCTCAATCGGTGAGCAAGAAGACAGACTTTGTTTTGGCTGGAAAGAGTCCAGGGTCAAAATATACCAAAGCGAAGCAGCTGGGCATTGATCTCCTTGATGAAGAAACATTCCAATCTCTTCTCTAGCCTTTTTTAGGTGAGTTTAATCAGAAAATTTACAATTTTTTGGGGCAAAAATCGCAATTTCTATGTCGACTTTTATAGATTTCCCTGTTAGCAGCTAGATTTTGCTACACTTTCACCTTCTAGGAGAGATCTTTCTCTAAGCCCTTCTTTTGGGGGATAAACGGCATCGAGATTGATTGTCAGTTCCTTGATATCGCGTATCCGATGCCGAAGATTCCGTATTTGATTGATTACCGTTTCGGGATCCAGAAGATCATCCGTCTCGTACACGAACGGTATAATAAAACGTCCTTTTTGGCTCAAAAGATCGGTTAAACGTCGTTCAAGATTGTCTAGTTGATCGATTTGAGGCTTATTCTCCTTAATGCGACCATCCGGTTGATCATAGGATTGGATGATTTTTATCTGTTTTTTTATTTTACGTGTAAATTGTCCTATTCCCCATCTAGAATGATCCATTGCTAATCCTAATTTTCTTGAGTCCAATAAATAGGTTTTTAGTCCTTCAAGATTGTGTTCTGGAGAAAAATTGCTTGTGTGTTCTTCAAGATCGCGTAAGTTGTCGATGCGTCTTCGGCACCAAGCGAAGATGAGAGCTCTATTTGCAAGAAATTCTAAAGGGGGGTTTGAAGAAAATTCTAAAGGGGGGTCACACTTGAACTTTTTTCTGAATGCTTCAATAAATTTAATAAGTTGATCCAATCTCCTTTTCTCCTCAGATTGGGGAAATATCCTGAGTATTTGATAGAATATGTCGACTGCA
>JANQSR010000162.1 GCA_028279205.1 Simkania sp. | reverse complement strand
CCAATAGTAGAAGCGCTCTGCTCAAAAGATCCGATCCACGCCTCCGAGTATACTAGGCGAGGGAAAGAGTGCAAAGAGCACCTAAAACAAAAAGATACCAGGCTTTGCGAAATGATCAGAAAAATCCCCGAAAAGGCCCGTTTTCTAGTCACAAGTCACGATGCTTTTAATTATTTTGCGAAACGGTATTTAGCCTTGGAAGATCAAGAAAATTGGCAAACATATGTGCAAGCGCCAGAGGGGATCGTCCCAGATGGTCAGATGAGCCTGATGGATATCCAGAAAGTTTCCGATTTTATTTGCAAAAACGGAGTGGGCGTGATCTTTGCAGAGACCAACATTAGCCAAGGACCACTTCAAAAGATCGTCACCATTTGTCGAAAAAGGGGGATCGAGGTGGAGATTGCAAAGACCCCTTTGCACGGAGATGCCATGGCGAAAAATCAAAGCTATGTAGAAATGATGGAACATAATGTAGAAACATTTCTCTCCCACACGGTGAAGAGATGATGAAAAAAGCCCTTGTTGTCAAAAACCTCACAGTCAGTTATGACCAACTCTCTGTTCTTTGGGACATCAATTTTGAGATGGCCTCTCGTCAGATTATCGGAATCATCGGCCCTAATGGAGCAGGGAAGAGCACACTCATTCAGGCTCTTTTGGGACTTATCAAGACCATTTCTGGCACAGTCGAATTCCTTGGGAAGAGCCTAAAAAAAAGCAAAAGACGGGTCGCCTACGTCCCCCAGAAGAAAACCATCGACTGGAAATTTCCCATCACCCTTCTCGATGTGGTCTTAATGGGAGGCTATTGCCGTTTGAAGGGGTTAAAGTGGTATCGCAAATCGGACTATGAGCGCGCTATTCGACTCATCAAACTCATGGAGATGGAAGATCTCAAAGAAAGACAGATCAGCGAGCTTTCGATGGGACAGCAACAACGTCTTTTCATTGCCCGTGCACTCATGCAAGATGCTGATCTCTTTTTACTCGACGAACCCTTTGCTGGGGTCGACAAAACGACAGAAACGCTCATTATGCAAATATTAAACAGATTAAAAAAGGAAGGGAAGACGATTTTGATGGTGCACCACGATCTTAACACGGTTGAGTCTTACTTCGATTCACTCATCATTTTAAACACGAGTTTGGTTGCCTCTGGCAAGACGGAGAGTATCTTTAATCTAAGGTATTTGAACCAAGCTTACGGGGAGAAGGGGGTTCTCCTTGACGAAGCCATGCGCATCTGTTTGAGAAAATCCTCAGGGGTCGTATGACAATGCCTACCCTTTTGCAGTTTTTTAATGATCCGATCTTGCGCGCTCCCTCTATTGGTTCGATGCTTATGTGTCTCGCATCCTCACTTATCGGAGTCATTGCCTTTGTCAAGAAACGCTCCCTAATCGGAGAGGCTCTATCTCATGCCACCTATCCAGGAGTGATCCTCGGAATATTAATGAGTGCACTCTTTTTCAACTTAAACCACCCATTTGCCTTTCTTTTTGTCTCAGTGGGCGCCGCCCTTTCCTCATGGCTTGGCTTGATCATCATCGAAAAATGTGAAAAACGTATTCATTTGCATCCCGACGCAGCTTTATGTCTGATCATCTCGGTTTTCCTAGGGATCGGGCTTACTTTCGCAAGTCAGGTTCAAATCACCCACCCCGTATGGTACAGACAGAGCCAAACTTTTTTGTTCGGTCAAGCAGCAACAATGGGAGATCACCATATCGGCATCTATGCTGTTTTTTCTTTGATCGTTATAAGTCTTATTGTTTTCCGTTTTAGACAGATTGAGCTGATCTACTTTGACTCAGCCTTTACAGAGAGCTTGGGAATTTCGACCCATTTTTTCCATTTCTTAAGCCATTTTTTTCTGATTTTAGTTCTGATCATTGGGATGCGCAGCGTTGGAATTGTGCTTATGTCGGGGATGCTGATCGCTCCAGTCGCTTTTGCGCACCAACTGACCGATCGACTGGGAAAGATGTTTCTCATCTCAGCAGTCGTAGGGGTGCTCAGCGGATTTCTAGGTGTCTATTTATCTGTCTGCCTCCCTTTCTTTTTATCGAAAACTCCGTCCTCTTTTTGTTTGCCTACGGGACCGATGATCTTGTTAGTCGCTGTTTTTCTCACATTTTTATCCCTCCTCTTCGCCCCAAAAAGGGGATTCGTTTTTCGCCTCTTTCGCATCCACCGATTCCGTCTGAAACAGCAAATGGATCACCTGCTCAAAGCACTTTGGAAAAAAGAGAGGTTAAATTTAGGCGAACTTCAATCTGAACTGGGATTATCCCGACTACTTTTGTGTTATCTGCTCTTTTTCTCAAAAAAAAGGGGGTGGACTTTGAGAGAGACAGAGATAAGTCTCACACCCTCGGGAAAAAGGCAGGGAGCTTACCTGGTTCGCCTGCACCGTCTATGGGAGCTCTATTTAACCTCACAGCTCAATGTAAAAGAGGAGCGTGTTCACCAGAGTGCAGAGGAGATGGAACATATTCTAACCCCTGAAATCGAAGAAAAGTTAACAGATCTACTCAAAAATCCCGAAAGGGATCCTCATCAAAAAATCATTCCAAAAAGAGAAGGGGTTTGAACCGATGAATCCTTACTGGGGACACCATTTTTTTGGGTTTTTTAAAGTCTTGTTTAGTCGCATTAAACAGGGTCTAGAAGGACACTTGAGTTGGCAAGATTTGGCAACCGACGAACTTCAAATTCTCATTTTACTCTTGATTGCCTGTTCTTCTGCTCTTGTCGGTGTTTTTCTGGTGCTCCGCAAAATGACCATGCTTGCAAACTCCCTCTCTCATACGATTTTACTTGGTATTGTTATTACGGCAATCTCAACCAAACAGCTCCAGGAACCGCACAGCACTCTTACATCTTTAGTTTTAGCCTCGCTGATCACGAGTCTTTTGACCATTTTCACCACTAATTGGATACATAAAAATTTGAGGTTGCAAAAAGATGCAAGCATCAGCCTTGTCTTTACAACCCTGTTTGCCTTAGGGGTAATGGGAGCTAGCCTGTTTTTGCGAAACACCCACCTAGGAGTGGAGGCAATTATGGGAAATGTCGATGCCTTGCATCCCAAGGATCTCGAATTTGCCTTTTTTCTTTTCCTATTTAATTTGTCTATTCTCTTTATCTTCTACAAGCGGTACGCTCTGATCACATTCGACATGACGCTTGCTCAAAACTTCTCTCTTCCCCTCTCCTGCTTAAACCATCTGCTCATGGGTCAAACGGCGGCAACCGCTATTGGAGCCTTTCGAGCCATTGGTGCCTTCCTTTTTCTCTCACTACTCGTTTTGCCCCCACTGACCGCCCGTTTTTTCACCCAAAGGCTCAAACCTCTCATCATCATTTCATGCCTGATAGGAAGTTTTTCCTCTGTATTAGCCGTAGCCCTTTCCCGTCACGCTCTCTCTGTCTATCAACTCTCTTTTTCAACATCTGGAATGACAACAATCACCCTTACCCTCTTTTTCATCATCGGTATTGGTTATCGTTTCCTATTTTCCCCTTTAAAGCCGAGGCTGTCAGAACTTTTCGTGAACAAGCCCAGAAAACTCCAGAAGAGTAGATAGTCCTCCCTGAAAATATGCGTGAATCCTTGTTTATCTGAGAGAAAAGATTGATTTAAAGGTATTTTTTAACTGTCCTAAACAAGACTTGACCTTACAGTCACCCTTTACCTAACAGTACTTTCTGTCAGATTTATTTCGCCTAAGCATTTTGGCTTGTGCTAAGTATGCTTT
>JANQSR010000063.1 GCA_028279205.1 Simkania sp. | reverse complement strand
CTCGCAAAGACAGTCGACAAAAGATGCGGGGCGCATTGCAGGTCTCGATGTCAAGCGTATCATCCCCGAGCCGACGGCTGCAGCCTTAGCTTATGGAATGGACAAGCAAAATATAGAAAAGAAAATCGTGGTCTTCGATTTGGGTGGAGGAACTTTTGACATCTCCATTCTCGAAATTAGTGATGGGGTTTTCGAAGTGCTCTCAACGAATGGAGATACACACCTAGGTGGTGATGATTTTGACAAAAAAATCATTGAGTATCTCATCGATCTGTTCAAAAAAGAGACAGGGATCGACCTATCAAACGATAAAATGGCGTTGCAGAGAATCAAAGATGCCGCTGAAAAAGCAAAGATTGAGCTCTCAGGAGTGCAGCAAACCGAAATCAACCAGCCTTTCATCACAATGGATGCGAGTGGTCCAAAACACCTCTCTCTCACGCTCAATCGATCAAAACTCGAGGAGCTCACATCCGATCTGATCGAACGGTGTGTAGAGCCCTGTGTTCAGTCGATAAAAGATGCAAACATCACGAAAGATCAGATTCATGATGTGCTGCTCGTTGGTGGAATGAGCCGCATGCCAGCTGTTCAAGCAAAGGTTAAGGAGATCTTTGGCAAAGAACCCCACAAAGGGGTCAACCCCGATGAAGTTGTTGCCACTGGCGCTGCGATTCAAGCGGGCGTTTTATCGGGCGATGTCAAAGATGTCTTGCTTCTCGATGTCATCCCTCTAACGTTTGGGATCGAAACCCTTGGAGAGGTCATGACACCTATTCTTGAGCGCAATACGACTATCCCCTCACAAAAAAAGCAGATCTTTTCAACAGCTGCAGACAACCAACCTGCCGTGACCATCAAAGTTTTGCAAGGTGAGCGTGAAATGGCCAGGGATAACAAGCAGATCGGTCTTTTCGATTTGAAGGGCATCCCCCCTGCACCTAGAGGAACTCCAAAGATTGAGGTCACTTTCGACATCAATGCGGATGGAATCCTGAACGTTTCTGCAAAAAACCTTGAAACGGGTGAAGCGCAAGAGATCCGTATCGAGGCGAAATCAGGACTTTCCGAAAATGAGATCGATCGGATGGTCAAAGATGCAGAAGAGCATGCCGAGGAGGATAAAAAACGGCGAGAAGAGGTAGAGACTAAAAACAAAGGGGACAGCCTCGTCTTCCAAGCCGAGAAGGCGCTCAAGGATCACAAAGATAAGATCCCTGCGGAGCTCACAAAAGAGATTCAAAGTAAAGTTGATGCTTTGAAAAAAGCGCTCGGATCGGGTGATATCAGTGCAATCGAGAGATCGATAGGCGATCTTGAATCCCATCTTCAGAAGATCGGTGAAGAGATCCAAAAAAAGCAACAGGCAGAGCCTCAAGCAACGCCCGAATCTCAGGCAGACGCGTCTAAGCCTAAAAAAAGCAAGGCAGACGAAAAGGAAGAGATAGAAGATGCTGAAGTTGAAATTCTCGACGAAGAGAAGTAAATCTCGCTCGATTCCTCAAAGGAAGGCCTTAAAAAAGGCCTTCCTATTTTTACCATTTAAAGTCCCCTCCCATTTGTGTTAACTTAAAGAACATGGAATCGTTTGTCTACATCGATGGTCGCATCGTTCCTGGATCTGAGGCAAAAATCTCTATCTTTGACCTGAGCGTCTCTAGAGGCTACGCCACCTTTGATTTTATGCGTACTTATGGAAAGCGCCCTTTTCGCCTGCGCGATCACCTCGAAAGGTTCGAGCGGTCGGCCAAAACCCTCGACCTTCCTTTGCCCCTTTCAAAGGATCAAATCGCACGCATCATCGACCAATTACTAGAGCGTGCTTCTTACCCTGAGGCTAACATTAAGATCTTTTTGACGGGGGGCACCTCTTCTGACCAATACATGCCTGAAGATAAACCAACCTTCTTTGCCCTTGTTTATCCCGTCAAAGAGACTCCCAAACAGATCTACTTTGAGGGAGTCAAACTCACAACCAAACGGTACGAAAGACCCTATCCGACTTGCAAAAGTATTCATTACCTAACATCGATTGCCGCCTTGAGAAGAGCTCAAAAAGAGAACGCCTACGACATCCTTTTTATAGGCAGTAAAAATCAAGTGCTCGAAGCGGGCCTAGCCAACTTTTTCGGCGTTAAACAAGGGGTCGTCATCACCTCAAAAAAGGGAATCCTCGCTGGCATAACGCGCCAGGTTGTCTTGGAACTGTTACAAGAGAAAAAGATCCCCTTTGAAATCCGAACGGTGATACATCAAGAGATCCAAACATTTGAAGGTGCCTTTATCACCTCGAGCGGCAGCGGGGTGATCCCGGTCACACAAATTGATCAAAAACGGCTCAAAATCCACCCTTTGGTTGAAAAACTCATTGACTATTTTCGATCCTACACAGGGGAAGAAACCCCTTGCCTAAAATCGTGATTGCGTGTTGAACTCTTCTTCCATTTTAAACCGCATATTTAGACTAAAGGTTACAGACTATTCCAAGAAAGGGCATGGTCTTGCTTTTCTAGAGGTTGAAAAGGGCAAAACACCTGTTAAAGTTGAGATCCCTTCGGCAGCCCTAGGTGAGCACCTGGGGGTCAAAATTGAAAAAAGAAAAAGGGGGGGAGAGTACCAAGCAAAGATTCTCGAGATAATCCAAGCATCAGATGCACGCATTTTGCCCCGCTGCGAACATGCAAACTCTTGTGGGGGGTGCAGTTGGCAGCACATTGAGTATCGATCTCAGCTCGAGCAAAAAGAGAAGAAGATTCATGCCCTTTTTGGCTCTATTCCAGGTGTCTTTTTCCACCCCATCATCTCTTGTGAAAATCCCTGGCATTATCGGAACAAGATGGAGTTTTCTTTTTCTGAGGACAAGTCTGGAAAAAAATTCTTAGGCCTAGTTGAAACCTTTTCCCGAAGAAAGGTTTTGAATTTAAACCACTGCCATCTCGTCTCCTCTTGGTTTATTGAGATCACACAGGCTGTTTTTGAATGGTGGAATAGGCGCTCTTTGAAACCTTTCCACCCCCCTTCAGGAACGGGAAGCTTGGATAGTTTGACTGTGCGAGAAGGGGTACGAACTGGGCAGAGAATGGTTACTCTGAACATATCGGGAGATCACGACCATTTCGTAAAAAAAACCGATTTGACCACTTTTAAGCAAGCGATCCTCCACGTTTCACCCAAAGAGAAGACATCGATCTACCTCCGTATCCGACGCGCAGAAAAAAATCGGCCGACAACCTTTTATGAGATGCACTTGCACGGACCCGATGCCCTGCATGAAACACTTGTTATCAAAGGGAAACCCTTCCATTTCAGGATCAGTCCAGACTCTTTTTTTCAACCCAACACTCTCCAAGCAGAAAAACTCTACGAAAAAGCACTCGACCTCGCCCATCCAAACGCTTCCATGCGGGTCTATGACCTATATGCGGGTTGCGGTTCGATCGGCATGATTTTTGCGCCATTTGTCAAAAAGGTTTTGGCAATTGAGCAGTCTGCTTACGCTGTTTGCGATGCCAAAGTCAACATTCAGTTCAACCAGATCGACAACATGAATATCGTCTGCGCAGATGTTAAAGAGACTCTTTCAAAATTTTCACTATCTGCCGACCTGATCATTGTCGATCCCCCCCGCTCTGGACTCGATCAGGCTATCATCGAACGGCTCCTTGTCATTCGACCCAAAAAAATTCTTTACATCTCCTGCAATCCTTTCACTCAGAGTGAAAATATTTTTACCTTAATTGAGCACGGGTATCAGCTAAAAGCGATCCAACCCGTCGATCAATTCCCCCACACCCCCCATATTGAAACAATTTCACTTCTAGAAAATTGAACCCTTTAGATATAATGGGAAAAAGACTTTAGGAAATTTTTAAATGTACAAAGGACTTATATGAAAAAGCTCTTATTTTTCTCACTCTCACTTTTCTCTTCTGCTTCTCTATTTGCAGAAGAGGCCTCCGCACCTTGGAAAGTTAAGGGAATGTTCCCCATTCTCATATGTGGGGGTCTATTTGCTTTCATGTACCTCTTCCTGCTCCGTCCTGAGCAAAAGAGACGTAAAAAAATGGAAGCACTCCAATCAAATCTCTCAAAGGGAGATCAAGTGACGGCTGCAGGAATGGTTGGAACTGTGAGCCAGCTCAAAGAAAAAACTGTTGTTATAAAAATGGTCGAAGGCGCAAAAATTGAAGTTCTAAAAGGAACCATCTCAGAGGTGAGACCCTCCTCCTCTTTCGAGAGTAAGCAGACCGAAATAACAGAATCTTGATACAAAAAACAAAGGTTCCGACTCTCTCGGATCCTATTTCAGCCCCCCCTTTTTTCTAGACGCTTTCTTTAAGAACCAGTAGAGAAGAGAAAGAGCCAAGGCGACAGATAGACCCAGGGTTATTCCCTTTTCTCTGCCAAGAAAAGGGTTCCCTTTTCTCTTGCTCATTTCTTGTAAGGCATAAAGGGGGGCTCTCTCAAGTAAAACTCGGTTTTCGTTGAAAACTTTGATCTCTCCGACAGCCTCCCCTTTTTGAATGGGAAGCCTCTTCTTTTTCCACTCAAGCTCAACCTGGATTTCGGGCTCTTCCGAAGGGTAGTAGCAGATGGAAAGATCTCCTTCAAGCGATGCAGACAAAACCCTTTTTTCCCCCTCTATCTTTGTCTCAAAAACGGAATCTTCTCTCGTGAAAAGGGGGCGCACTCTCTCTTCTTCTGCAAAAGCGGTTTCAAAAAGACGAATAGCATCTCTGTATCTCCGATCAGAGCTTTCACACCCCATTAAAACGGCAATCAAAACGCGCCCTTCTTGCTCAGCTGCCCCTGCAAAGGTGTATCTCGCATTTTTGTGATACCCACTCTTTGCAAGCAAAATTTTGGGATAGAAAAATTTCCCTTCGCGTAGTAGCTGGCTTCTATTTTGAAAAAGGCGCGCGCTTTGTAAGTTTGTTTTAGAGCGTTTGTACTCCCTTGCTAGCGCAATATTACAGGCCCGTTTATCGCTGATAAGCTCCTGCACAACGAGAGCCATATCATAAACGCTCGTCACATGGTTTGGGTGGTGTAACCCATGCGGATTTAAAAGCAGTGTCTCCTTACACCCGATATCCTCGAGGTAGGCATTCATCCCTTGCAAAAATTCAGGAATCGTTCCCCCAACATGGTGTGCGATGAGGTTAGCAGCATCGTTGCCCGAGAGCAGCATCATTCCGTAGAAAAGCTCTTTGAACACAAGTTTTTCTCCAGATTTTATCCAATAGTGGCTTCCGTCCGGCTCTAGCCAGTAGGCAGGGTCACGAAAATGGTGCGCCTTTTTTAAATCAAAGCGGATCCGCTTAAGACAGTGACCAGGACATGTAACACTCTCCTCTCCATCACTTGGATTTTGCTTGAGAGCATAGAGCAACGTCGCGAGTTTCGTAATGCTCGCTGGATATTTCATCTGATGGGGATTTTTTTCATAGAGGATCGCACCTGTTTTCCCATTCATCAAAATAGCGGCCTCTGCCTCTACCCTGACTTTTAACATCTCACCAGAAACTTTTTGGCAAGAGAAGATAAGGGTCAACAAAGCAAGCGTTAAGAGCGTCTGAACAGATGATCGATCAAGCCCCAAAATTTCCACCAAGCTGATTCATACGTTGAAGAAAGCGTCGATAAATAGATCTTACCTGATTTTCACTCTCATCAACCTTTATTGATACCAAAAGTTGCATAAAAATCGCACGAGTTTTAGTTTTAGGACCTATCTGTTCAGCTTGTTTTTTTGAATCTATTTTAAGAAATAAAAATGTTTTGTGTTCTCTAT
>JANQSR010000149.1 GCA_028279205.1 Simkania sp. | reverse complement strand
GCAAGCACGACACAACCGACCATAGATGTGACAGAGTAGCGCCCTCCTACAAAATCCCAGATGTAGAAACAGGCGCGGTAATTTTCTGCGTCGTCCATCGGGCTGTTTTGGCATGTGATGGCGATGAGATGGTGCTTGGGGGAGAGCCCCAAGTCTAAGAACTTTTTACGAATGAATTGCTCATTTGTGCGTGTTTCCAAAGTTGTGCCAGACTTCGAAACAACGACGACAAGTGTTTTGGAAAGATCGATTTGGTCTAATACTGAGGCGGTATCATCTGGATCAACGTTGGAGATAAAGTGAGCATGCCGGTGCGGTTTACTAAAGGATTTGAGTGCAAGAAAAACCGCCTTTGGGCCTAGTTCCGATCCCCCGATACCCACTTGTACGATCTCAGTGAATTCTTGCTTGTCGACCTCATCTAGAAAACTTTTGAGTTTTTCTAGTTCACTATAGGCATCCCTTGAAGCTTTCTGGGCTATTTCAGACTTTCTTTCAGAATCGAAAAAAGCACGCATTGCCGTGTGCAAGACGGCTCTTTTCTCACTTTCAACCCCCTCGATCTGATTGACAATCTCCCCATCTTGCATCTTTTTCATTTTTTCAACCGCTCCCATCTCCTGAGCCAAATCGAAGAGGGCTTTCATCACTTTCTCTGTGACTCTTTCTGTTCCGTAAAAAAGCTTAAGACTCGGGATTGAACAGGTCATCTGTTCAAGACGTTTTGTTGAGAGCACTCCCTCTTTGGATAGGTCGATCTTTTTTTCTGCCAACTCTTTGAGCTGTTTAACGGCTTTGCACTGGTTGAATAGGGTCATCATTTACATGGAAAGGTCGAAAGAACCATTCATACAACGAGTTGCATACAAATGTAAATCTTTTTCACCTTTAAAACTTTTTATTGCTCCCAAGTTTTATACCGATCGTGGACGAAGTTTTCAAACGGATACTTATACCAATTGCAAAAAATAAATTCATAAATTTAATTGTGTAGAAAACCATCCGAGATAAAGGGCATTGAACAGTACGATTTCGATAAACTAGCGAGAACGGAAGGCAATGCAAGAGAAAGAAGGCGATATGTGGCATTTGCGCACATACGATAAGGCAAAACATTTACGGAAACAGCTATTGCTGTTCGAGTAAAACTTAGAACTTTAATGAATTGGGTAAAGCAATTTAGAACCAAAGGATTAGAGGGACTAAAAGATCAACCGGGCAGGGGTACAAAGCCATTTTTGCCCGCTTACCAGCACTCTGCATTTAGACAGGCTGTTTTGGAATTACAGGAAAACAAAAAAGGTGGGTGCATTCGAGGAAGCGACATTTTAGAGCTGATGAAAACTAAGTACGGAGTCGAACCTTCCTTGAGGAGAGTATATGGCACATTAAAACGAGCCGGGCTTGTATGGATCACAGGTCGCTCTATCCATCCCAAGGCGGACTTAGAAATCGAAGAAGCTTTTAAAAAAACTTCCGAGATAAAGTAATCGAGGTATTGCCAGAGGGGGTCCAAATAGAAGGAGTTGATATTTGGTTCCAAGATGAAGCTAGGATAGGACAAAGAGGCACAGTTACACGTACATGGGCAAAACGAGGTTCTCGGCCTCCTCTTAGGCGTCAACAACAATTTGAATATGCCTATATTTTTGGTGCTGTTTGTCCTGGCAAGGATGAAGCAGTAGGGCTTGTAATGCCAAGCGTAAATACACAAGCAATGCTTGTGGATCTCAAACACATATCGGCAAGAATCCCGAAAGGGAAGAGATGCAGTGATTGTGCTTGATCAAGCTGCGTGGCATACAACAAAAACGACATTATAGATGCCTGCTGTGATGCTTGGAATGCTTTTGTTGATAACCCGAATCGGGTGAAAAATCTGTGCTCGAGATCGTGGGTCAATTTATGAATTTATTTTTTGCAATTGGTATTAAATCTTGTTTAGAGCAGGTAGAAAAGATGACTGGAAAACCAGTGAAACGAGGGTTTGTTGATAAAGGATACAGAGGTCATAAAGTCACAGGAGCAG